>JAEZGB010000006.1 GCA_023437485.1 Bacteroidota bacterium | reverse complement strand
ATGATTTTGACGCCATGTCGTCAGATTGTTCGGCTGCGGTGACCGTTACCTTTACGGCTACCGATGCCTGCGGAAACACCGCGACTACTTCGGCTACCTTTACCGTTCAGGACGTGACCGCTCCGGTTGCCCCTGAGGCTCCGGCTGCCGTTTCTGTGGCTTGCGCATCCGAGGTTCCTGCAACCATCAGTCTGACTGCTACCGATAATTGTTCGGGCGAGGTTTCGGCCCAAGGCGAGGACACCATCACTCCGGGTGAGTGTGCCAACTCTTACACCATCGTTCGTACCTGGACATTCACCGATGCTTGCGGAAACTCATCATCGGTTTCACAGAACATCACCGTAAACGACGATATCGCGCCTGTGGCCCCGGCCGCACCGGCAACCGTGACCGTGGCTTGCGCCTCTGAGGTTCCTGCGATGGTTTCGCTCACCGCCACTGACAACTGCGGCGACCAGATTACCGTGGAAGGTGTTGATGTGACCACTGCCGGTGAGTGCGCCGGTTCGTTCACCATCGTTCGCACCTGGACCTTTACCGATGCTTGTGGAAACTCGTCTTCGGTATCGCAAACTATTAATGTAATCGACGATATCGCGCCTGTGGCTCCTGCCGCTCCTGCTGACGTGACCGCGGCTTGTATTTCGGAAGTCCCTGCAATGGTTTCACTTACCGCCACTGACAATTGTGGTGAACAGATCACTGTGGAAGGCGTTGATGTGACCACTGCCGGTGAGTGCGCCGGTTCGTTCACCATCGTTCGCAGCTGGACCTTTACCGATGCTTGCGGAAACACCTCGTCGGTATCACAGAATATCACCATCAATGACAATATCCCTCCTGTTGTTCCCGAAGCTCCTGCTGATATCACATCAGTATGCGCAGGCGACCTTCCTGCCATGGTGTCATTGACCGCCATAGACAATTGCGGCGATGAAATCACTGTTGAAGGTGTTGACAGCACCGTTCCGGGATCTTGTGCAAATTCGTCGGTCACGACCCGTACATGGACCTTTACCGATGCTTGCGGAAATACTTCGTCAGTATCCCAGACCATTACCATCAATGACAATGTTGCTCCTGTGTTTGACAGTGCGGCGCCTGCCGATATTAGCGTGACCTGCTCTGATGTTCCGGCGGCTGAAACCCTGACCGCGACCGACAACTGCGGAGAAATGGTGGAAGTGGTAGTTTCCGAATCAACCATAGATGGTGACTGTGCCGGTTCCTATACGTTGACCCGTACCTGGACCGCTACCGACGCCTGTGGTAACATTGCCACTACCTCACAACAGATTACCGTTTTGGATCAGGATGCGCCTGCATTTGACATGGCTGCGCCAGCCGACACTACGGTTTCCTGTGATGAAATCCCAACTGCGGCGGTACTCACCGCAACTGACAATTGCTCAACGGCGACCGTGGAAATGACCGAGGAAATGGCTGCTGGCGACTGTGAAGGCAATTACACCATTACCCGGACCTGGATTGCCACTGATGCGTGCGGAAACGCGACATCTGCTGTACAGGTGCTGACCGTTATAGATACTGAAGGCCCGACCATTGACGGTGTGCTTGACTCACCTGTAACCGCGACCTGCGCATTGATCCCGGTAATTCCACAGTTGTCTTTCATTGACAATTGTTCAACCGTGGGCGAAGTGACCTTTACCGAGCAAATGGCCGACGAGACCGTGGACTCTTACAGCCTGATCAGGACCTGGACCGTATCAGACTCATGTGGTAACCAATCGGTATTCACCCAGGAGGTTTACGTTTCGATTTCAGACGCAGTTACTGAAATTGCAGCCGAATCCTGTAATGAAGATACTTCGACAATCGATTTGAATACCCTGTTGCCCGATGGCACTCCTGCCGATGGTGTTTGGGTTGACCTTGACGGATCAGGTGTCCTTGAAGGTGCGGTTTTCTCACCGTTTGGATTGGCGACCGGAACGTATACGCTGCAATACCAATTGAACGGCACATGTCCGCGAAACATCAACATTGATATGACAGTGAACGACGACTGTTTCCCATTGGCTTGCGGAAGCATCACCGTCCACAACGCGTTCTCGCCAAATAATGACGGTATCAATGAGCATTTTGCCATCGCCAACCTTGAGCAGTTTGACTGCTACCCGACCAACCGGGTTGAGATATACAACCGTTGGGGCGTGCTGGTTTACGATACTGAACAATATGACAACGCTCTGAATTCGTTCAAAGGAATTTCAGAAGGAAGGGCAACCGTGAACAAAGGCGCCGAACTACCTACCGGCACCTACTTCTACACCCTCCAGTACACAACCACTGAAGGCCAGACCATTCAAAAAGACGGATATTTGTACCTTTCAAGATAACACTCAAATCTAACTCCTGGGGGTTTGCCGCCCCCAGGTATAAAAACCAGAAACTAATGAGAACACGATTACTAATTTTCGTTTTGATGCTTACGGGCATGGCGGGGTTTGCGCAGCAGGATGCTCAGTTTACCCAGTACATGTACAATACCATCAACATAAATCCGGCCTATGCAGGGTCCCGGGGGGCGATGAGTATCTTTGGGTTACATCGGACCCAGTGGGTAGGCCTGGACGGCGCTCCGGTAACCAACGCTGCATCAATCCACACGCCTTTCAATAACTCACGGGTTGGCGCGGGATTGTCCTTTATCAGCGATAAAATCGGGCCGACCAAGGAAACCAATATTTCAGCCGATATCTCCTATACCGTCCCTACGTCGGAAACTTTCAAGCTTTCCTTCGGGATCAAGGCTTCGGCAAACCTTTTTAACCTGGATCGGAGCATGCTCAATCCTGAAAACCCTGCCGATGACCATCTGGCCAATGTGGACAATGACTTCTCGCCCAATATCGGAGCGGGGATTTACCTCCACTCAGATAAGTTCTACGCCGGGATCTCAGTTCCTGCTTTCCTGGAAACCACTCAGTACAGCGACAATGATTTTGCGGTGAACCAGGAGCGTCTAAATTTTTACTTTATCACCGGTTATGTGTTTGACATGAGCCCCAGTTTGAAATTCAAACCGGCATTGCTTACCAAAATGGTGAAAGGCGCACCATTGCAGGTTGATGTTTCCGGAAACTTCCTGATCATGGACAAGTTCGTATTGGGAGCGGCCTATCGCTGGGATGCAGCCGTTTCAGGAATGGCGGGCTTTCAGATTACCGACGGCCTTTTCCTGGGATATGGTTATGATCTTGAAACCACAAGGTTGCGCAATTACAATTCCGGATCGCACGAACTATTTTTGCGGTATGAACTATTCAATAACTTTGACCGTATAACAACCCCAAGATTCTTCTAATACCATAACACCATGAAAAGTAAAGCAATAGTTTATATTCTCCTTTTTTCGGCCATGTCCCTGACAGGATTCGCGCAACGCGTGGCCGAGGCCAAAGGTGATAAGCAATACGAGCGGTATGCCTTTATAGATGCAATCAAAACCTATGAAAGGATTGCCGAAAAAGGCTATAAATCGGCCGATATGTTCCAGAAGCTTGGGAATTCGTATTACTTTAACGGTGATTTGCCCAATGCCGCCAAATGGTATGGGGAACTCTTCGCGATGACCCAGGATGTGGAAGCGGAATACTTTTACCGTTACTCGCAAGCTCTTAAAGGGATCGGAGATTATACCAGGGCCGACGCCATGATGACATCATTCAACCAAAAGGTTGCCGAGGACCTTCGGGGAAAAAACTTTAAGGACAATACCGATTACATGGAAAAGATCCGGATCAATTCCGGAAGATATGAAATTGGCGATGCTGGAATCAACTCGGAGTATTCCGATTACGGCGCGGCGATGCTGGGAAACCAACTGGTTTTTACATCGGCCCGCGATACCGGAAGCCTTGCAAAACGCAAGCACTCCTGGACCGGGCAATATTTTACCAACTTCTACTCGGCCGATGTTCAGGGCGATTCACTTGGCACCGTTAACAAATTTGCCAAAAAAGTAAATTCAAAGTTCAATGAGGCCTCGGCAGTTTTTACAAAAGATGGCAAAACCATGTACTTTACCCGCAATAATTTTCTGGACGGCAAACGCGGTAAAAACGGCGAGCGGATCACGCTTGTGAAAATCTATAAGGCTTCCCTGATCAAAGTAAAGGACACCACCGAGTGGGGCGATGTTAAGGAATTACCTTTCAACAGCGACAATTACAGTACCGCCCACCCTGCCCTGAGCCCCGACGGCAGCATACTTTACTTTGCTTCAGACATGCCGGGTACCAAAGGGCAGTCAGATTTGTGGAAGGTATCTATCACAGGTGACACATACGGCACCCCGGTTAACCTGGGCGAGGTGATCAACACCGAAGGCAAGGAAACGTTCCCGTTTGTTACCGATGAAAACGAATTGTATTTTGCAACTGACGGCCATCCGGGACTTGGAGGTCTGGACATTTTTATGGCCCGCATCAATGACGACGGAAGCTTCAAGGCTCCTATCAACATTGGCGAGCCGGCAAATTCCAAGCAGGATGATTTTGCCTACTTTATTGACACCACTACCCGCAAGGGATTCCTATCGTCAAACCGCGAAGGCGGCAAAGGCTATGATGACATCTACCGCTTTTTGGAAACGCGAAAACTTATCTGTGAGCAGTTGCTTCACGGAATCGTGACCGATCGCGAAACAGGTGAAATCCTTCCGGGTGCCAAGGTTACGCTCATGGATGACAAGTTCAACAAGATTGCCGAGGTTGTTGCCGATGATAAAGGCTATTATGAATTTGAGGTGGAGTGCGATACGAATTACTATGTTCGCGGCGAACACGAAGGTTATGAAACAAACGAACAAAAGATCAAGATTGGCGATACTTCCGGCAAGACCGAACTGCCGATCCCGCTTGACAAGAAGGTCAAACCCGTTACCGTGGGAGATGACCTAGCAAAGGCGTTTGGCATAAAGGAAATCTATTTTGACCTGGACAAGTGGAACATCAGGCCCGATGCTGCGCTGGAACTTGAAAAAATCCTGGATGTTCTTGAACAATATCCGGCTATGGAGCTTGATATCCGCGCGCATACTGACAGCCGCGCAAGCCATAAGTACAACGAGCGCCTCTCAGACCGCCGCGCAAAATCCACCATCGACTGGCTGGTCAAGAACGGTGTTGACCGCTCAAGGCTTGTGGGCCGCGGTTACGGCGAGACCAGATTGGTTAACAAGTGTTCCGATGGCGTGAAATGCAGCGAAGAAGAGCACCAGCTTAACAGACGAAGTGAATTTATTATCACTAAACTATAATAAAAATCCCGCTGAATGGCGGGATTTTTTTTTGCATGAGAGTCCTATTAGTTAACGCTCATTCCTGACATTTAAAAATCTCTATTCTGTAGAATCTTTCGACTTTTGACTTTTGACTTTTGACTTTCGACTTTTACTTCGCTATCGCTCCGTACCGTTCGCCCTTCGGGCTCGGGTCGACTTTTGACTTTCGACTATTAACAAGGAATGCGGTTTTGCCGTTAATAAAGCTGAAAGATCGGAGGTAACTTAGACCTCAAAGGTTTTGAAAACCTTTGAGGTCTTTCGAACCAAAACCAAATTTCGCCAAAACGCTGTAATCTTGGTCTTGCCAACCTTATCTTCTAGGTACAGGTAAAAAAAAGGCGCCATTTCTGGCGCCAGGTTCTTCGGGGGTATGAAGAATGGAAAAAATTATTCTTGCGCATCCGGGTGGATGCCGCAGCTATTAGTTCTTAATCACTTTTGCCGTAACCGGTCCCTGATCAGTTTGTGCGGTTGCCAGATAAAGTCCCTTTGGCAAGGCCGAAACGTCGGCGGTATGGCCCAATGACTCCATTACCACTTTTCCAGTCAAATCAGCAAGAGTCAGGCTGCTGACATGTGCGTCGGGAAAATGAAACGTAAGGTTGTGTTCCGCAGGGTTCGGATAGAAGGCGGCACGATCGCGGCTCGCGGAAACCGTTGAGAGCGCATTGAAGGCCTGGATACGCGCAATTCTGTTTCGCGAAACCCCGTTATAGTCACTAAAGTCGCCCGCAATGACCACGCGCCCATCAGGTTGCAAGGCATGAAAGAGCACCACATTATTTGGTCCGAGCTGCGGATCCAGCGTAAGGTCAATGATTCCGTCAGGGGTCAGACGTGCAACCTTTTCACGGGGATATCCATTAAAAGTTGAAAAAAGCCCCGTAATCAGCAAGTTTCCGTCCGGTTGTTCTGAGATTCCCAGGACTCCGTAGTTGGCCCCTGACGAAGTAAAGAATGAAGTATCGATATTTCCATCGGCTTCAAGACGCAGGATCCGCTGAAAGGTTATTCCGTCATACTCGGTAAAATAACCGCCGAGGATAATTTTACCGTTTGATTGGATAAGAACTGATTGTATCGGGTGATCGGTGCCCGCTCCGGTGTAGAACGAGGAGTCAATCGTACCATCCGAATTGAGTTTATAGATCTTGTTGACCGCATTTACGATGAACTTCCCGTCAGGCAAGCGCTTAATATCAGTCACACCCTGAATTTGTCCGTCAAAGTGAAAACTCGAGTCCACGCTCCCATCGGCGTTTAGCCTGGCGATTCCCGATTTGGCAATCCAATTTACCGCAGTAAAGACCCCGCCGATAACAATCTTGCCATCATCCTGCAAATAGGCGCTGTAAATCTCGCCATTTGCGCCATAGCCGGTATTAAACGTGTTGTCGGCGCTCCCGTCCGGATTGAGCCGCACGATACGCTTTTTGGAGGTGTTGTTGTAAGCGGTGAATTCGCCGGTAACAATGATTTTTTGATCCGGCTGCACAATCACCGAGGTCACCAATTTGTTGAAACCGGTGCCGATGCTAAAGGTAGGGTCGATGCTGCCATCTTCATTAAGCCGCACCAGCCGCTTTTTGGCCGTACCGTCAAAAGAGAGAAAATCGCCGCCGGCAATGATTTTGGAATCGGCCTGGAGCGCCAGGGTTTGGATGGTGTTGTCGGCTCCGCTTCCGGGGTTTAGCGAAAGATCGATGATACCGTACTGGGCAAATGCACAAGAGAGGTTGAATAGTAAAAGCCCCAAAAAGTACTTCTGTTTCATGTTGCGATAATTAAGTGAGTATTTCAAAATTTGCCGACCGGATTGACACTTCCGGAGGATGGCGGGGCAGCTTTGATCAGTTTTGGGCCAAGGGAGAGAGAGAGACAGGCCTTAAAAAACCACCCGCAAGGGGTGGTTCTTAGTCAAAACAAAACACAATCAATTCTACCCAATCAATTATTTTTTTACAAAGATGTTAGTGTAATATTTTCGTCCGTTTTCAGGATTGATGGAAACCGAGATACCAAAGTGGGTAAAATCGCCTTCGATATTGGCTCTATGCCCAGGGCTGGAAAGCCAGGCATTCAGCGCACCCTGCGGGGTCATGTAATTGTAGGCCACATTTTCATTTACTTTAACCGCGCCAAGTACTTCGATGATATTTTGCGAACGTTGGGCAAAGTAATCGTGGTTTACAACATTGTTGACTATCATGTAGTTGTTGTGCTCCTCTGACTTGTAGGAGACGTGGTTGACGGTTTGCAGCGCGTTGAGCCCAAGGCTTTCACGGTGCTCATTGATCAGGTCAGAGAGCGCGAGTTCGTCATTGTCATAAGAGTACTCCTCGATAAGGCGGGAATTTGAAGAAGATCCCTCGGCCGAATCAGGCGAGCAGGAAAACATTGTAAAAGCAAGTGTCAGAGACAGTACTGATTTTAGCAAATTTGTTTTCATAGTCATCGTAGGTTAGTTTAAAGCAGATTGTGGGGCAAACTGTTTTAAGGGTGATTAAGATTAAATTAAAGTAGATGTGGGGCAAACACTTTAATAAGAACGTTGTCGTTTTGTTGAGACAATATTAGGCGAAACACCGTTTAAGTGCCAAAAAAAATCGATGAACTACACAAATTTATGTTTGTATAAGCTAATTTTCTTACAAATCAGCGCTTTCTGTGGCCGAAGAACAATTGATAATTGCTAATGATTTTATCTGACATTTAAGGATTATACATGAATTTGGCCAAAGTGATATAAGCCTGGCATAATTTGCAGACTGACTGTCGGCGGACGAGTAGATAAAAATTGACGCAGGCAGGCTGCATGAACAGAAAATAGCGCAACCGAGCGATTATGGCAAAAAAAAACCCGGAACTTTCGTCCCGGGTCATTTTTATAAACCTTGAATTTATTTCACTTCTTCATAATCCACGTCCTGGACATCGCCTGAACCTTGTGAATTTGATTCAGGCTGTGCCTGCTCAGGGCCTTCCCCGCCCTGCTTGTACATATCCTCCGAAGCATTCTTCCAGGCTTCATTGATCTTGTCAAGCGCCGGCTGGATCGTGGCCACGTCCTTGCTTTCAAAGGCTGTTTTGAGTTCCGACAGGGACTGTTCAATGGCCTGTTTGTTAGTATCCGAAAGCTTATCTCCCAGTTCCTTGAGTTGACTCTCGGTCTGGAAAATCATGCTGTCGGCCTCGTTGAGCTTATCGGCACGCTCCTTCGCCTGACGGTCTGATTCGGCATTGGCCTCGGCGTCCTTTTTCATCCTTTCGATTTCTTCCTGGGTAAGACCCGATGAGGCTTCGATGCGGATGTCATGCGATTTGCCGGTTCCTTTATCAGTTGCCGATACCTTAATGATACCGTTGGCGTCAATGTCAAAAGTCACTTCGATTTGGGGAACACCGCGCGGCGCCGGTGGGATTCCGTCAAGGTGAAAACGCCCGATGGTCTTGTTGTCGGACGCCATGGCGCGCTCGCCCTGCAACACGTGGATTTCCACGCTTGGCTGCGAATCGGCGGCAGTTGAAAACACCTGGGATTTCTTGGTTGGGATGGTGGTGTTCGCCTCGATGAGTTTGGTCATCACGCCTCCCATTGTTTCTATACCAAGTGAAAGCGGCGTAACGTCAAGCAGAAGTACGTCTTTCACATCTCCTGAGAGCACACCTCCCTGGATCGCCGCGCCAATGGCCACAACCTCATCGGGGTTCACGCCTTTGGAAGGCTTTTTACCGAAGAACTTCTCTACTTCTTCCTGGATTCTTGGGATCCGTGTCGACCCCCCTACCAGGATTACTTCGTCGATATCTGATTTGGAGATTCCTGCATCCTTGAGTGCCTTGGCAACCGGTTCCATGGAACGCTTCACAAGCGAATCGGCAAGTTGCTCAAACTTGGAACGCGACAATTTCTTCACAAGGTGCTTTGGTCCGGTTGCGGTAGCTGTGACATAAGGCAGGTTGATTTCGGTTTCCGATGACGATGAAAGTTCGATCTTCGCCTTTTCAGCAGCCTCTTTTAAACGCTGCAATGACATCGGATCCTGACGAAGGTCAATACCTTCCTCTGATTTGAATTCATCGGCCAGCCAGTCAATGATCACCTGATCAAAATCGTCTCCACCAAGATGCGTGTCGCCGTTGGTCGAAAGTACTTCAAATACACCGTCGCCCAATTCCAGAATCGAGATATCGAAAGTTCCTCCACCCAAATCATAAACGGCAATCTTTTGGTCCTTGCCCTTTTTGTCAAGCCCGTAAGCCAATGCGGCGGCGGTGGGTTCGTTGATGATACGCATAACTTTCAGCCCCGCGATCTCACCCGCTTCCTTGGTCGCCTGGCGCTGAGCGTCGTTAAAGTAAGCCGGTACGGTGATCACGGCCTCGTTCACGCTCTGTCCCAGGTAATCCTCGGCAGTTTTCTTCATTTTTTGAAGTGTCATGGCCGAAAGTTCCTGCGGTGTATAAAGCCTTCCGTCAATATCCACGCGCGGGGTGTTGTTGTCGCCTTTGACCACCTTGTAGGGAACTCGTTTGGCCTCTTCCGAAACTTCATTATAGGTATGGCCCATAAATCGTTTTACCGACGCGACGGTCTTGGTTGGATTGGTAACCGCCTGGCGCTTGGCCGGGTCACCCACCTTGATTTCGCCGCCTTCAACAAATCCGATGACCGACGGCGTTGTTCTTTTTCCTTCTGAATTTGGGATTACGACCGCCTCGCTTCCCTCCATAACTGAAACGCAGGAGTTGGTAGTACCCAAGTCAATTCCGATGATTTTACCCATTTTATTGTAATTTAAAAGTTTGTCCAAAAATTTGCGGCGGTTTGTCAATCATTGTGCCACCAAGTCAATGTAACCCGATTGTCAGTCCCATGCTGACAACTTGGCACTAAATGGCAATTATTTGCCGCAAATCTATATATTAGCCAATATGACTAGATTCCTACCAGCCCTTTTAATAGTGTTGCTGCTTGCCTGCAAAAAGCAGCCGCAGCCCCCAATGGACCCTACTCCTGATCCGCCCGGCCAAAAAACGGTAGAGCTTCCTCCCGCTCCGGAATCCATCACCATTCCGGTCTCAAATGAACGATTCCGCGATGTTGCCGTACGGCTGACTTCTGAGGGCTACCAAGTTACCGGACAGGCACGGGTATTTGAAGCAACTCTGGGATATTCCGTGGAAGACGGGCACAACCAACTCGCCGAAGGATTTGCCACTGCGACCGCCGGAGCGCCCCAGTGGGGTAATTTCTCCTTCGCGGTTTCAGTAAAGAAAGCCAGGCCCAACAGCACCCTGCACCTGATCCTGTTTGAATCCAGCCCCAAAGACGGATCGCGCACCCACGAATTGCCCGTAAAACTTCCCGACTAACCTACCATGAACCGACTGATCCAACGTTTGCCGCTGCAAGCCAAACTCCTGATAATTGGCCTGATCCCGTTTTGCTTTGTGGTTTATCTTAGCCTCGAAGCATACCGGCAATCTGGTGAAAAAATGAGAATCCTGGAGAATTACCAGGGTTTTATCCGTGAATCTGGCAATATAAACGGACTGATAGAATCCCTGCAGGACGAACGGCAATATTCGCTGGATTTCGCCCTGACGGGAGAGCGGCACGCAAACCTCTTGCTCCAACGACCGCGTACCGATGCTTTTATTGACAGGCTCACCAAAAGCAAAGACCCCTCGATTGAAGGATTTACACATTATACCAAGCTCGGCGAGCTGGATCAGCTGCGAGCCAAAATTGATTCAAGCAAGACGGGGCCAAATGAAATCATGCACTATTTCTCGAATTGCATCTTCCGGATGAACACCCTTAACACTTTGCCGCCGGGAAATACCGCTTACCTTGAAAATGTTTACAATGACCTACAGGCACAAAAGATCCTGTCGGAAATGATTACTTACCTGAGCATCATCAACAGCAACATCTACAACGTGCTCCATACACGGCAGTACATGGTCGAGACCCTGATTGGCACGGTGGGGACCTACGATGTATTGAATTCCTACAAAACCGAACTTTCGCACAAGGCATCGCCCCAGGTCCTGGAGGAGTTCAACAGTGTGGCCGACACCACCGCGCTAAAGCCGACCTTGGATTATATCAACAAGCTTTTTGGCACTTTTAAGTTTGACGATACCTATGACGCCCGCCAGTGGCTCACCGTTTCTGAGAAAGGTGCCGATGACCTTCGGCGTTTGCAGGCCAAAGTCCGGGAACGGGTAAGTGTGGCAATAGCCGGGATTTATGAGCGTGAACGATGGAACAGGCAACAGGCGCTGATCATCCTTTCCGTGGCGATGTTATTGATGTTGGTGGCCGTTCTCTACGTGACCTATGTTATTGGCCTGACCCTCAAACGCCTTCGCATCGCAGCCGAAAAAATAGCTGAGGGCGAAACCGGTGTGGACATCCGGGTTGAATCAGATGACAGTATCGGAAAACTCGCAAAATCGATTGCCGAGATCGACCGCCACAATCAGGCGATTGCCCGGGCTGCGGTTGCCATTGGCACCGGAAACTTTGAAATTCCCCTGAGCCCCCGGGGCCAAAATGACAGTCTTAGCAAGTCGATCGTACAGATGAAAAACGAACTCAGCCGATATAGCCGCGACATGGAGCGTCGGGTGAAGCTTCGCACTGAGGAGCTGAAACGTTCCAACGACGATCTGCATCAGTTTGCGCATGTGGCCTCTCATGATTTAAAGGAGCCGCTCAGGAAAATCGCGACTTTTAGCGACATCCTCCAGCATGAGCAGGGCGACAAACTAACCCCGCGCGGAAAACTCTATCTTGAAAAAATAGAACTGGCCGCCAAGCGGATGTCCACCATGATCGAAGGCGTTTTGAACTATTCGACGCTCGCGACCGAAGAAAAGCAGTTTGAACGGGTTTCGCTGGAAAACATTCTTTCAGACGTGCAGAACGATCTTGAACTCGCCATCATCCAAAAGGGAGCAACAATTGAATACGGCAACTTACCAGACCTTTGCGGGATGCCGCTTTTGTTGCATCAGCTCTTTTATAACCTGATCAACAATTCGCTCAAATTTTCACGCCCCGGAACCCCTCCGCATATCTCGATCGGCGTTGAACCGGCTGCCCCTCCCGCCATGAACGAGCATCGACAAGACTTGAAATTTGTTCGGATTACCCTGCGCGATAATGGAATCGGGTTCAAGCAGGAATACGCCGAACAAATGTTTGCAGTCTTTTCCCGCCTTAACCCCAAGGACCGTTTTGAAGGAACCGGTCTCGGCCTGGCCCTTTGCCGGAAGATCGTAAGGCGGCACCACGGCGAAATATCGGCCGAAGGACGTGAAGGCGAAGGGTCGTGTTTCCACCTGACGCTTCCGCTGGCCTGATCGCGCTAAAGTTCCCGCACTGCATTTACATCATCAGGTTGCGCTATATTTGCAAAAATTCTTTGCCATGCAGGAAGCAATTTCGGTGTTTGACATGCTCAAGATTGGCGTCGGCCCTTCCAGTTCCCATACCCTTGGACCGTGGCGCGCGGCACAGCGTTTCCTGGCCGAACTGCGCGAAGCCGGCAAATTGCAAGCTTGCATCCGCATCAGGACCGATCTTTTTGGATCGCTCTCCCTAACCGGGAAAGGCCATGCCACGGACCTTGCCATAATGCTCGGGCTAAGCGGACAGGACCCTGAATTTATCCCCGTGGCAGGAATTTCGGGGATTATTGATTCAATCCACCTCAATGGCGAGATCAGGCCGGAACCCGGGACCGCGATCCCTTTTACTTTTCTCACCGATATTGTCTTCAACAAAAATTTTCTTCCATTCCACGCCAACGGCCTGACTTTTACCGCGTACTTCACTGATGGGAATTCCTTCGCCGAGACCTACTATTCGATCGGCGGTGGTTTTG
>JAEZGB010000124.1 GCA_023437485.1 Bacteroidota bacterium | reverse complement strand
CACCCTGTTATTGTGGACTTTTACGCCTTCACTCTCCAGGAGTTGCTGCATCAGGTTAGTCCCTCCAAAATGATGCTTGCCTGACAATAGCCCCACTCGATTTACTACCCGGTGTGCCGGCACATCCTCACGGCCGTGCGAGGCATTCATCGCCCAGCCCACCATTCTTGCCGATCCTTTAGCACTCAAAAATTGCGCAATTGCACCGTACGAAGTCACGCGGCCATAGGGAATCCGGGCGGCAACCTCATATACCCGTTCAAAAAAACTGTCGTTCAAAACCAATAGTATTCAATAATGTTGTAAAGCGTCAGTACTGAAACCGCAGCCGTGATGGTACCAATAATGTAGTTCATGTTGCGAAGAATAAACTGGGTACGCGATTCAAGTTTTTTGAAGAAAGCGATGTAACAGTAAAACCCAAGATAGGCGCCAATTCCTGAACCCAGTACAAAGGCCGGAATATCATCGCGGAATTTGAAATGCCCATAGGAAGCGAGCGTAATGCTGACGAAAACATAGAAGGGAATCGGGAAAAAATTCAATGCCGAAAGCAACATTCCCAAAAAGAACCTGCTGCGCTTGCTGTGTAGTTTGAGCTCTTTTACCGGCGGTGCGTGCTGGCCTCGCCAAAAAAAGAATAT
This sequence comes from Bacteroidota bacterium, assembly GCA_023437485.1. Lineage (GTDB taxonomy): Bacteria > Bacteroidota > Bacteroidia > Flavobacteriales > Flavobacteriaceae > Flavobacterium. Next base: position 5,698 of record JAEZGB010000124.1, on the reverse strand, counting down.
GGTGAGCCCCAAAAAAATTGCAAGGCCAATTTCACGCAATAACACCAATACATCGGGGTTACGGTCAATGAAACGGGCAAAAATCAAGGCGATGTAGGTTTGCGCAAGGACAATAGCCGTAGCGCCACCGGCAAATATCAGCGCACGCGACCTTCCTTCATTGACGCCAACCTTGGCTGCCGTCATGTTGATCAGGCCGGGTGGAGTGATTCCCGCCGATGCTGTTACGATCCCCAGAAACAAAGGCAGTGCGTAGCCCATGCCTAATTGATTTTGAACCGAATATACGTAATTGGCTTGTTAAATTCCAAATATTGCTGCTCGTAAAAAGTCTGGATCTCAGTTACTTCAGCCGGTGCGCCCTCGTTGCGGTATATATTGTGGTTTGCATAAAGCACTTCGCATCCCAGCCCGTGGAGCAAGCCAAGGGTATAGCCGTGCATGAACTCACTGTCGGTCTTGAGGTGCATCAGTCCGCCGGGTTTCAAAATCTTGCGGTAAAGGTCCAGGAATGACGCGTTGGTCATACGGTGCTTTGTGCGCTTGTATTTGATTTGCGGGTCAGGAAAGGTGATCCAGATTTCATCGACCTCGCCGGGTGCAAAAACCTTGTCGATGATCTCGATTTGGGTGCGTACGAATGCCACGTTGGAAATCCCCTCTTCAATTGCCGTCTTTGCACCGCGCCAAAACCGTGCGCCCTTTATATCAATCCCGATGAAATTTTTGTCGGGAAACCGTTTGGCCAGGCCCACCGAATACTCGCCCTTTCCGCAGCCAAGTTCCAGCACTATGGGGTTTTGATTTTTAAAATGCTCGTCCCACCGGCCGCGCTGTGCAAATTCATGGTTCATGAGTTCGCCGCGCGAAGGCTGCAAAACATTGTCAAAAGTTTCGTTTTCCTTAAATCGTTTTAGCTTGTTCTTGCTTCCCACATTTAATATTTTGGCAAAATTAGGCAAAATACCGCTCGCCGAATCTTTTTATCTTTACAACATGCTTAGCCCTGCCGCCAAAGGAAACATACTGATCGCGCCCCTTAATTGGGGCCTTGGGCATGCCACCCGGTGCATCCCCATCATCAGGGCTCTTGAAAAACAGGGATTTACGCCCATCATTGCTTCCGACGGCGAATCGCTCAAATTGCTCCAACTCGAGTTTCCGCATGTGCCTGCGCTTGAACTCCCATCGTATGGGATTACTTATCCCAAAAAAGGCAAAGGCTTTAAATGGAAAATGCTGCGGTTGCTTCCGCGCATGATCGATGCCATACTCACCGAAAAAAAGATCGTCAAGAAATTAAACCGCGAATACAACTTTGCAGGAATTATTTCAGATAACCGTCCGGGCGTGTATTGCAAGAAAGTACCATCGGTTTTCATTACGCACCAGCTCAACGTGCTCACCGGCAATACCACCTGGCTCACCGGGGGCCTGCACCGTCGAATCATTTCCAGGTTCGCGCAATGTTGGGTCCCTGATGTAGAAGGTGTCCCGAATTTGAGCGGAAAGCTGGGCCACATGGACCGGCCGCTGGAAAATGTGAAATACATCGGTCCGCTGAGCCGGTTTGAATATGTTGATGCCGAACAAAAATACGACCTCATGGTGCTGCTTTCGGGGCCTGAGCCGCAACGTTCCTTGCTTGAGCAAAAACTTCGGGCGGACTTGGCCAAGTACAATGGTTCGGTACTCTTTGTCCGGGGCGTGGTCCAGGAAAAACAGCAACTTGAAGTTCTAGGTAAAGTTGATTTTTACAACTTCATGACCTCGGCGCAACTTCAACAGGCCATTGCCCAAAGCCGTGCTATTCTATGCCGTCCGGGTTACACAACGCTGATGGATCTCGCGAAGATGGGGAAAAAAGCTTTTCTGATCCCGACTCCCGGGCAATATGAACAGGAATACCTGGCGCGAAAACTCAAACGCGAAGGTTTGCTTCCATCGGCAAAACAGGAAAAATTCAGGATGAGGATGCTTCAGCAAATTGACCTTTATTCAGGATTGCCGCGGGCACGGACCCGAATTGAGTGGGCCAAATTATTTGGACTTTTCCAGCGTAAAGGAGAATTCAGAACCTGACCCGGGCGAACTTTCAACATAAAGTTTTTCACGATGGGCCTCTATAATGTGCTTTACAATCGACAGCCCCAGCCCCGATCCGCCTTCACTCCGGGCGCCCGTGTTGTGCACCCTGAAAAATCGCTCAAACAGCCTTGAGATATGCTGTTTTTCAATTCCGACGCCATTGTCGTTGATCCGAACTATAATTTTATTGTGAATCAGATCTTCAATGGAAACTTCGGTGGTGCCTTTTTCACGGCCGTATTTAATGGAGTTCATTATTAAATTGATCAGCACCTGACGAATCTTCTCAGGGTCGCCATTCACCCAGACGGGTTTGGTGTACTTGCGGTCAAACATCAGTATGATGTCTTTTTCCGAAGCCGTCATCTCCAACAGGTCAAAAACATTTTGAATCACCTCTACAATATTAAACCGGGAAAATTCAAGATGAAGGTCACCGCTTTCCAGTTTGGCAATCATATCCAGATCCTGTACAATGTATATCAGCCTTTCCACTCCTTTCTCGGCGCGTTCCAGGTACTTTTTGCGGATGGTCTTGTCTTTCATGCCCCCTTCAATCAAAGTGGAAAGATAACCCTGGATGGTGAACAGCGGCGTCTTGAGTTCATGCGATACATTGCCCAGAAATTCGCGCCGGTATTCTTCGCGCACCTTAAGCATTTCAATTTCCAGCTTTTTGTCGGTGGCGAATTTTTTGACCTCGCGGGTGAGCGTGGCCATATCGGTGGTGATCGATGGGCTGCGCAAAGTAGAACCTTCCAACAGCGAAACATCGTCATAAATTTGCTTGACTTTTCGGTAAATGTACTTCTCAACACGGTACTGGATTACCATAAAGCTGAAGCCGGCCACGGTAATGGCAAAAAATATCAGGAAAGCGACTGAAAAATGTGCAAAGAAGTACAGCAGAATCGCGGCAACACCCGTGGAAAACAAGGTGATGTACAAGGTTGACATCAGCGCGAACCGGTACGTTCTCTCAAAATTTACCGCCATCAGGCCTCTATTTTATACCCAACGCCTTTTATGGTCCTAAAGAGCTCTTCACCTATTTTTTCGCGAAGTTTGCGAATGTGGACATCAATGGTCCGGCCTCCGACGATAACTTCATTTCCCCAAACCTTATCAAGGATTTCCTCGCGCTTAAAGACCTTTCCGGGCTTTGAAGCCAGAAGGTACAAAAGTTCGAATTCTTTTCGGGGGAGGACGATTTCCTGACCGTCCTTGACAATTTTATATGCTTCGCGATTTATCTCGATTCCGCCAACCTGCAGTGTTCCCACGGGGGGCGTTTGATCATCGTCGCGGAACCTGCGCAAAAGCGCCTTGACCTTGCTTACCAGGATCTTGGGCTTGATGGGTTTGGTGATGTAGTCGTCGGCACCGGCGTCAAAACCGGCAACCTGAGAGTAGTCTTCACTCCGCGCGGTGAGGAAGGTGATGACGGTGTTTGAAAGTTCGGGGATCTTGCGAATTTGCTCGCAGGCCTCCATGCCGTCCATTTCGGGCATCATGACGTCCATGATGATCAGGTGCGGAAGTTCCTTTTTTGCCTTCGCGACGGCCTCCTTCCCATTGTTCGCGGTCAGGATCTGGTACCCTTCCTGCGAAAGGTTGTAACCCACGATTTCCAGGATGTCCGGTTCATCATCGACAAGCAGGATCCTGATGTCTTTCTTCTTCATCAACATTGTTTTGCGATGTAAATGTAAATATAAAAAACCGCCGCAACCCGCCGGTTAACCGTAATTTAATATGTTAACATTCGCGTAAAGATTATTGTACCAATTCGTAATCCCGTGCTAACCCCTCCTTTACAAAGCGGGTCTTTCTTTGCAGAAATTTAATGGACGATGAAAATCCGCTTAACAATCCTGTCGCTCCTTTTTTCGATTTTGGCCTTTTCGCAAAAGGGCTCGGTTTCCGGTACGGTGACCGATAAAGATTTCAATAACGAGCCGCTTCCGTTTGCCAATGTCGTGGTCAAGGGAACTTCCGTAAGCGTTGCCACCACTGAATCAGGCCAGTTTTCCATCCCGCTGGAGCCCGGAAAATATACTCTTCAGTTTAGCTTCGTCGGATATGATAATGCCGAACGGAACATCACCATACTCGCCGGAGAGAATACCACTGCGAACCAGGCCTTGGGTTCTGGCGGATACACGTTGCAGGACGTGGTGGTGCAAGCGCAGGTGAACCGTGAACGTGAAACCGCCCTGCTCTTGGAACAAAAAAATGCCGTCGAGATCAAGCAGAGCATCGGGGCGCAGGAAATGTCCCGGAAGGGTGTGACCACGGTCGAGGGCGGCGTGACCAAGATTTCGGGTGTCTCAAAGGTGGCCGACAGGGGGATCTTTGTGCGCGGGCTGGACGACCGGTACAACTATCTGCAGATCAACGGGCTCAACTTCATTCCGTCGGACCCCAACCTCAAGACGATTCCGCTGAGCTTCATCCCCACCGATGTCGTGCGCAACATCGATGTATTCAAGACCTTCAACACTTCGCTTTACCAGGATTTTGCCGGCGCTTCGATCAACATCGTGACCAAGGACATTGGCACCAAACCCTTCACCAAGATCAGCGTTTCGGCGGGAATGAACACCAATACCAAACTCAGGGACTTCAAGACCTCTGACGAGGGCGGCGGCGATTTCTTCGGCTATACGCTGGGCAACCGGGAGCTTCCCTCGGTTTTTGGACCGGGGCGCGCATCGGGTTACCAGGCCACGCCATCGCAATCCAAAGACCTCTTCAACGCGAGCTGGACGCCCGACCGAACCAAGGCGCCACTCAATACGGGAATCAGCATCACCAATTCGGATGCCTTCAGCCTTGAGAATGAGAGGAAAATCGGTTACCTGGTCAATTTTAATTTTAGCAACAATTTCCTGACGCAAACCGGGCAGCGGCGCAACCTCAACAGCGCGGGTACGGCCGTCAAGGATTTTGACCGCGACCTGTTTCAATACCAAACGCAGAAGTCGGCACTCGCGGGCATCAATTTGCGCAAGGCAGACAAGTATAATTTCCTGGTCAATTTGATCTACATCCAGAATTCGGAGAATACGATTGACGAGATTCGCGGCGAAAACACCGATTTTATCACGATTGACAAGCCGTTCTTTTTGCGCGACATGAAATATGTGGAGAATACTTCGGCGGGCTTGCAGCACCTCGGAACCCTTTATTTCAAAGAGAAGCTGCATACGCTTGAGTACGGTGTGGCGGCGACCGTCGGCAAGAACAACATGCCCGATAGAAAGGTCTTGATCACCGAGGGCGAGGGTGCCGATGCGAATTACGTGACCTTTAACGGCGCCGACCCGTTCAGGTTTTATTCGGAACTGGACAATTTCAATGTAAACGGAAAACTGGAATACGAGATCAAATTTGGCGGCGAGATCGAGAGCAGGCCCAAGAATGCGGTCCGTTTTGGGTACAATGGCGACATGGCAATGTTTGATTTTTTCAACCGGACGGTGCGCGTCAACGGGGGCGTAAACCTGACCGATACCGCAATCGATACCGATAATCCGCAGGCGTTTTTCAATGCAAATTTCGATGCGGGCAACCTGTATTATGTTTCCACTGCCGATCCCACTTATAA
>JAEZGB010000084.1 GCA_023437485.1 Bacteroidota bacterium | reverse complement strand
CCCCAAGGCACATGACGGTCGCTGGCGTGCAGCGATGAAGGATGCCGATTCGGGTTTTGGGCTTACGGTCAATACCAACAGCCACAATACGCTTGAGTTTGCCACCGAGCCAAACGGCCCGTCATATCCGAATCCGCCAAGGTCAACTTTGGTTTTGAGAAGCCTTTTGGAGAATGAGGGCTTTAAAAATAACTTCATCAACCGTTTTGCCGATTTGCTCAATACCCGGTTCTCGGCAGAATGGGTTATTGGCATGTCAACCGAAATGAAAAACGTCCTGGATCCGGAAATCCAGGCGCACATCGATCGGTGGAAAGCCGTTCAGTTTGTGTGGTGGAACATCCATATCGACAACATCCATACATACGCGCAGCAGCGGCCGGATCTCCAGCGCAGCCATATTCGCCAAAAATTCCAAATTGATTCAGATGTATTGGCTACTCTTGACGTAAGTTCGCCATCGCATGGATATGTCCGGGTCAATACCATTGATTTGCTGCCCACCACGCCCGGGGTCCAGCCAAATCCTTATCCGTGGACCGGAAAATATTTTACGGGGATTCCCATGACGCTCAGGGCTACGCCAAGGCCCGGATATGTTTTTAGCCATTGGGAAGGAGATGTACAGGGTTCCGACGCCGAAATCGCCTTTACTCCCGAAACTGATTTCCAGGCCATCGCGGTATTTATGCCCGATCCAACTCCGCAGGTTCAGCAACTCCTGTATTTCTGGACTTTTGATTCGGCCGTGCCAAATGATCAGCCCCTGATTGCGCTTGCCAGTACCTATCAGGCGGTCCAAAACCCCGCGGCTCTGCAGTTCGAATCCAGTTTATCGGGATATCCGTTCACCGCGGCGCATCCCAATTGGCGCAAGGCTTCGATGGAGCGCCGCAACAGTCCAACACCGCTCAATTACATCGCCAACGCCAACAACGGCCTTGATTATGATGCCGCAAATCTCAAAGGTCTGCAAATCAAACAGCCCTTTCAAAGCGGTTCGCTCCAGAACCAGCTAATTTTCAATTTGCCCACCGACGGTTTTCAGGATCCGGTATTGTCTTTCGCGGTAATGGACGAAGGCGCGGCCACGGGGCTGACGGTCCACTATCGTACAAACCAGGCTGGCGATTGGCAACTCTTCCAGGATTTCGGCATTAACCAACAATATCAGGTAATAACGGCAGATTTTTCAGATATTGACCTTGCCGATGGAAACCCCGAATTTTCAGTTAGGATCAGGTTCACAGGGAGCAATATGCAGCAGGACCAGGGCAACCGCGTAACTTTTAACAATGTGGCCCTGCATGCGACCCCCATCTCGCTTGGGACGCCCCTGCAGCAATCGGATTCGGTTGTGGCTTACCCCAATCCCACTGATGGAGTCCTTTTTCTTGCCGGAATCAGTCATGCTGAATATTTCATTTTCGGCACCGACGGGAAACTGGTGCGTCAGGGCAATTGTGATGGCCAGGTTGATTTGAACGGCATCGCGCCGGGGATGTATCTGCTTCATCTTAAAAACAACCAGGGCCACTTTGTAAAAAAAATTGTAAGGCGATAAAAATTTGACTAAATTCAGGGTTCATCAATTTCCATGAGACTTCACATCCAACGCAAGCCCGTTAAGGTGCAACCCGATTCGGGCAGGGTTATCGCGCGGTTTTTCTTTAGCGGCGAAGAACGCGCGGTCCATCTGATCAGGAAAGTGGCCGAAATGCCGCGTGACCAGGTTTTTTCAATCATTTCACCGCTTTTGCAGGACTATTCCAAGCGGCATCGAAACATCACCCGCAAACTTCACATGCACTGTGAAAGGGTCAAACCGCAGATTGAAAGGGCCGGACTGGTGCCCGATGAGCTCGACGAGTACACCCGGCTGCTCATCGGTGCTTATTTTACACATGAATATTCTATTGAATCGGCGGCATTCTTCAATCCTTCCATTGTCGAAGATCCTGACCGGAGCAATCTTGAAGAAGGCCAGCAGCGCGTGATAATCAGTTTCCGGGCAGTGGGCGAGGGGCATGTTTCGTCGGTTGCCTTCCGGCGGGCGATCATTGACCGCGACAACAATATCACCGTTATCCCGGCGGGAAGTTATATTGATGAGGCCGAACGCATCCGCAATGCGGTTTATCAAAAAAAGTTGTTTCTGCGCAAAGGTGAGGAAGAAGGGATCAACGCCGATTTCCTTAAAAAAGTGGACCTCAGGTTGGAAGATCAATTTGATTACCAGGCGCTAAAGGCAATAGTCCTGGAAGAAAAGGAAAAGGAAACGGACCCAAAACTTCTCAGGGAATATAGGCTGATCCTGGCCCTGTCTGACAGTTACCGCAAAATTTCGTTCTCGCGTGATACCGATATCAGCGATCGGGTCATCTTTCCAATTTCGGATCTGGAAAGCCGCGGGATTGAAGATGCGCGTTTTGTCAAGTTCACGCGGGACAACGGATCGGTAGTTTATTACGCCACTTACACAGCCTATGATGGTGAGCACATCATGCCCAAATTGCTCAAAACAACCGATTTTTATGATTTCAAGACCAGCCCGCTCAACGGCGAGGGCGCGCGCAACAAAAACCTGGCGCTGTTTCCCCGAATGATCAACGGCCGGTATGCCATGCTCTCAAGGATTGACGGTTGGAACAATTACATCATGTACAGTGATAATATCAATGTTTGGGACAATCCGATAAAGATACAGAGCCCGGTCTATCCGTGGGAACTGGTCCAAATCGGGAATTGTGGCTCACCGATTGAAACCTCCGAGGGCTGGCTTGTGATTACCCACGCGGTGGGGCCCATGCGTACCTATACCATCGGGGCATCGCTTTTGGATCTGGAAAACCCGGAAAAGGAAATCGGACGGCTGAAGGAGCCGTTGCTGATGCCCAGCCCGGATGAACGGGAGGGCTACGTGCCCAACGTGGTATACAGTTGTGGCTCGATTATCCACAATGGCGAATTGATTTTGCCTTATGGGCTGTCTGACCATTCGTCGGGATTTGCGACGGTGAACTTAAAATTGCTCCTGGAGAAGCTGAAGGGTGGGGGGTGAGAGGAATTTTGGGAATTTGGAAAATTGGGAATTTAGCTTACGCTCAGTTCGCCCTGCGGGCTCGGGTGAAAATTTGAGAATTAGGAAATGTACCGATGTGAAAATGTACCGATGTACCAATTCAGAAACAATAAACTGTGCAATTAGTTTGGGACATTCGAACGAATGATGACTGATGATTTGATAACCCTCCACGAATAATAGCAGTCGGTCCCCGAATCCCTTCAAACTGACATCTGAAAGCTGACAGCTGAAAGCCAGAAAAAGGCTACTTCTCTCGAAATAGCCTCTTTCAATTGGTTATTGGTTGTTTTATTGTTCCCCTTCCAGGTTGTCCTCCTTATCGCGGAAATCCATCTCTTCTTTGGGATGACCTTCCTTAAAGAGAGCATCGTCTTTATGCTGGCCTTCATGGTCTTCGTACTGATGTTTGCGCGTGTCACTTCGGGCATTATCAGGATTGCGTTCATTTGAATTCTGATAATTTTTCTGGCCGTCATGCATGTGCTGTCCGGGATTATTATTCTGTGGTTTCATAACTTGAAATTTTAATAAAGGTAAGGTCGGCAGCCTCACGGAAGCTTATGTAATATTCAGCAATATTTACAACTTTAGCTGCATTGGCCCAAAAGCCAGTATATCAGGATAAACACAATGATAGTTCCAAAACAGCCTCCTCCTAATTTTTTCGCGCCATATCCTGCAATCAGCGCCCTGAATAACTTGTTCATAATATCTGGTTTAATTGGTTACTTGTCAAGCCCAGCTTTCGATGGGTGTCTTCCAATGCCTTTCGATTTTTGTAATCTATCCAGGCCTGGCCCCTGGTTTTTCTCATCAAATTATCAAAATGGCGCATAAACAAGACATTGTACGCTGCCATTGATAAATGCCCAATATTCCGCGGAAATGACCGCAAGCTCATTGAAAAACCGGGAGTTAAATATTTCATGTAATGCCAATATCCTTCAGGCATGTACAACATCTCACCGTGTTTCAGGTTGGTCACAAAACCTGTAGCTCTTTGCAGCGCAGGCCATTTTTCATAATCCGGATTGTCAAAATCAATGTCTTCCCTTGAAATCAATGCGTGCGGCACTTTGTACAGGTATTTTGTCTGATCCGGGGCAAAAAGGACACATTGCTTGGTACCGTGAAAGTGAAAATGAAGGATATTCGAGTAATCGATGTCAAAATGCATAAACACCCGGGAACCTTCACCGCCAAAAAAAAGCATTGGCAACTGTTTGACCAGCCGAAGCCCAATGTCGGGCCACAAAAAATCATCCTTTAGCCTGGGCACCTCCTTCATTAGATTGTAGAGAAAGATGCGATAATTCGTCGGGCCTGATTCCAATAAATCAATGTACTCTGACATCCTCATCGAGGCATGCGCCTGATTAAAACCATCCCGGTGTGAAACGGGGCGGTCGTCATACAGGGGAACTTCCTTATCCCCGGCAACCTGCTTTATGTATTCCAGGTTCCAGCGCTCGTATGCCGGCCAATGTTCCGTTAGCCGTTCAATCACCACCGGCTTTTGCGGTGTGACGTAATTTTTTAAAAAATCTTCCCGGGTAATGGTGCTGACGCGCTCAATTTGGGCTAATTGCATGGCAAATGTGTTCGTTTAAGGTCAAATTTAAATAAAATCAACCTTAAGAAAACATTATGCGTAAAGCACCTCCGGCTCTTCCTCAGGATGAGCTTCCTCGCAATCCCAATAATGGTTACTGTTAATTGAAATGATATTCTGAAGGTGGGTGTCGTGGCTCTTAAAATCCTCGGGCGTTACAAATACTAATTCCATGTGGTTTGTTTTATGCAAATTTGAGCATAAACCCTCGGCAGCCCGTTATACTTAAAAATTGTTTCTTACACAATTTCAGTATATGCCTGACAAAAGACTGCCGCCAATCGGCGCACGGGCTTCAATCCCAAGTTTTTTCATCATTTCCCATGTCGTGCACACCGCCGCCGAGGTCACCGGGATCCCAACTTCTCTTTCAAGCAAATCAATCGCCTCGAGCGATGGCATCTGCACGCAGCATGAAGCCACCAGAGTATCCACGCCTTCAAGATTGAGCTTTTTGTAGTGTTGCAAAAGGTTCATCGGGTCCTGCGAGGCCACCTCAAGGTTGTCGGCAATCTCGAGTGCAACAAAATCAACCACTTCAAAACCCTGGTGTTCAATATAATCCACCACCAGATTGGCCAACGGCCGCATGTAGGGCATCATCAGCGCAACGCGTTTGGCGCCCAATGCCTTTAGTCCGGCCACCAGCGCACCGGCACTGGTAACAATCGGTGTCGGGAAGCCATTCTTTGCAGTTTCAGCCTCCAAATTTTTCTCAGAAACACAGTGATACCCGCGCCCCATGCTCATGATGGCCACCAGGCATGCATAGCCCATCACGTCCACCTGCGCATCCGAAAGCTCCTGCGCGCACTTCAAGCTCATCGCATCCATGGCCTCGAGCTCCTCCTTGGTCACCTTTTTCATGCGCATGCGGCTGGAGTGAAAAGTGAATCGCTCAGGCAAAATAGTCTCGCGCGCCCTGAACACGGCGGGAATCTCAGTCTCCATCGTGATGTTGGAAGAGGGCACAATCTGGCCAATTCTGTATTTTTTCATTTTAGTATTTTAATTTTTGGGCGTTCCGGCGCAACGGCCAAATCGCATTGCAGGGTGTTTAATCGCGCCGTCGGGCTGTTCGCTGTACCTTTTGAGACCTCGCAGGTTTTTAAAACCTGCGAGGTCTTTCAAAAAGGTGCCGCTGCCATCCCTAACGCAGGGCAGAGCCCTGACGAATGACAAATGTCCAATGTCGCACGAAGGTCGTAAGGTCATAAGGTCGTAAGGTCATAAAGTCGTAAGGTCTTAAGGCCTCCGGATAGGACCAATTATTAATTATTAATTATTAATTGACCGAACGGTGTTCGTGATCGTCCCAATCCCCTCAACCGACGCCTCAACTATATCCCCGTCCCACATCCATTGCTGGGGGTCGCGGCCCGCGCCAACACCTGCGGGAGTTCCCGTGGCAATGATGTCGCCGGGCTCGAGGGTGAACACGCTCGAAAGGTCTTCGATGAGTTCGTTGATGTTGAAGAGCATAAACCGGGTGTTGGAACGCTGCATTTCCCGGCCGTTGAGTTTTAGGTGCAGATCAAGGTTATGCGGGTCGGGAATTTCGTCAGCAGTCACCAAAACCGGGCCCATCGGGGCAAAGGTATCCTGTCCCTTGGAGACGATCCATTGACCGGCACGCCTGCAATCCCGCGCCGAGATATCGTTGATCACGGTATACCCAAACACATAGTCCAGCGCATCCTCGCGCTTGACGTACTTGCCTTTTTTGCCAATGACAACGGCAAGTTCCACCTCCCAGTCCAGTTGTTGTGTGAGTTGGGTATTGTGCAAAATATCAGAATTGGTTCCCGTTACGGCCGTCGGCGGTTTGGAAAAGATGACCGGCTTGTCCGGCAACTGGTTGCTTGTGTCCAGGGTCCGGGCGCTTTCGGCCACGTGTTCGGTATAATTCAATCCAATCCCGATGATGTTTTTCCTGGGCCGCGGAATCGGCGCCAGCAACTTCACTTCCTTGAGCGGTAGGGAGCAGGAGGCCAGCACATTCTCATTCGCGGTCCTGATGGCCGAGTCAATCGCCTCCACCATAGGCTGTCCCGCGTCAATGAGCTCGAGCATTGTTTCGGGAAAAGTTTGGTTTGTCCGTTGCCCAAGTTTCCAAAGTTCGATAATCAATCCCGGTTGGACAACGCCCAGTCTTTGTACGCCTTCTGCTTCGTATGTCGCTAATTTCATATTATTTTTTGCTTTTATACAGTTTATAAACGGCCAGTGCCAGCAAAGCCGAGAAAAATAAAACGTTCGCTCCGCCAATGGTTCGCGCCAATTGGTTTGGATGGTCCAGCAAATAAATGCCAACCGCGATGAATCCCGCGCAAAGTGCCAGGCCAAACATTAATTTCAGGAATTCGGGCTTCATTCAACAACGCGCTGATAACCGCCGTTTTCCTCCATTTCGCGTTGCTGGAAAAGGCCAAGTTTTTCAATAACGGGTAAATCATTAAAGGAGAACAGGCAGGCATCATCGGTATCGGAAAGATTCACATGCTCGTGCCACGCCCATGACGGAACGCAAAAAATATCGCGCTCCTTCCAGTCGTATCGCTTTCCACTGATGATCGAATATCCCTTTCCCCTGGCGCACTGATATACAAACGATCCCGTGTGTCGGTGGGCCTTGCCTCTGAATCCGGGCCGCAGCAATTGCATCGAGGCGCCCATGGTCTGCATCACGTGGCCTCCCGTAGCGGGATTGGTGTAATGCATCAGGATGCCGTCAAAGGGCGAGTCTTCATTGACCCTTGCAGCCTCCAACAGGGCAGGGTATACCTGCTTCCAGGAATATTTGAAAAGGGGCGAGTAGGGTTTGTCCCAGGCCAGGTCAGCGCGGATTATGCCCGGCGCCCCAAATGACATCGGCGACTGGTTCACCGGCGGGCCAAGCGGCTGCTTTCCGTCAAAAACCGCGTAATCATTGGCCTCAAGCGCGTTCACCAGCGGAATGTCCAGCCCGTCCTGCCAAATGCAGGTCTTGCCATCGGCCGAAACACCGTGTTCGTGCCACGTGGAATTTGGCGTGAGAACGAAATCATTGACCTCAAAGGTGATCTTGTTGCCGTCAACCACGGTGTATCCGCCTTCTCCCTCCATAATAAACCGCAGGGCAGAGGCCTTGTGCCGGTGTGCCGATGTGCTTTCGCCGGGCCTTGTCACCTGAATTCCGGTGTAGAGCCACCCCACGGCCGCACTGACATCCCTTCTCTTGTCGTTGACCAAATAGACCACGCGTCGTCCGGCTTGTTCCGGGGTGACGAGTTCTGATGATTTGAGTACCAGTTCGCGCAGGTCGTCATAACGCCAGAGCATCGGTACCGATGTGCTTCGCGGCTCCCACGGCTCGATATCGTTGGCTACGGTCCAGAGGGCACCGGCTCCCAAGTCACTAAGTTCGCGGTAATAGGCTTCAAGTTCGGGCGTATCCTTCACACGCGCGCGGCCAATTACGTCATCGCTGTATTTTGCGTCCATATTGATTTATTCTGATGTCAGGTCCACCCGGTGAAATTCCTCGTGGCTGTTGACAAAGGTGATTTTTCTGGTTGGCGCGACATTGACCCGCAGGTCAAAAATGTCGAAGCGGTTGTAATGCCCCAAAATGTCATGCATCTGTTTGGGCTGAATGCATTTTGAGAGGTCAATTTCGGCATAGACGATGCCTTCCTCGTCGACAAGTGGAGTTCCCACCACGGCCCCGTTTGGCCCGATGATCCCTGAAAATGCCGAACTCTTTCTTGTCAAAAGTTCGCGTGCATTGGGCACATCGGCTTCCATTGCTTTTATGATTTCATCCGATATGGTCGAGCACGACACGATCGTAAAAAGTTTCCCCTCAAAGGAATGCGCCGCGGCCCTGATGCGTATTGCCTCGGCCATGTCGTAATCGGGCGGCGCGACGGGAAGCGAGATGTAGTTGGCAATGTGAATCAACTCGCCCTGTGAAAGCAACGTGAATCGGGCAAGGGTATTGGTGTTCTCGCCGCAGGCCAGTGTTCCGATGGGCCCGATCTCAGTGTCGTAAACCTTTAACGACGAACCATCGCCGGAGGTCCAGGTGAGTTTCTCGGCCCAGGTAGGCACCAATTTGCGGTGGATGCCGATCAAGTCGCCCGAATTGTCGATGATAAGGTTGGTGTTGTAGATTTCGCCAAAACTGCTGCCCCGCTCATTGACCCCGATCACCACGTGGCAATTGAATTCCTGCGCCGCCTTGCAAAGCTCCTGGGTCTCCGGGCCGGGAACGGCAATCGAATTTTTGTACAGTTCCTCATACCACCTGCTGCCCTGGATGGGCGTCATGATCCAATTCCAATAAGGATATCCCGCGATGAAAACTTCGGGAAAGGCAACCAGGTCAGCGCCATTGAGTGCGGCCTCCCGGATTAGCGAAACGGCCTTTTCAACCGTTTTGGGAACATTCAGGAAAACCGGCGAGGTCTGTACGGCTGCGGCTTTGAACTTTGGTATTTCCATGTTTTTTGGTTAGGAGGCTAAAGTTACTCAAAAATCCGCAATCAGTTTTTGAGAAACCCGGAGATCTTCTCGCGAGTCTTCTGGTCAAACGGCTCTGATTTTATGGTTCCCGATTCTTTGTCAATCGCAACATTTACCAACGTAACTTCGCCTTCGAGGCATAATTCGCCGGAGTCCTTCGTAAACTCGAACCCGCAACTCATCGATGACCCGCCAACCGAATTGACCCACAGCGTCTTTTGCAACTCATCGCCAATTCGCGCCGCGTTTCTGAATTTCACTTTAAGATCTACGGTCGGAATCCCGTGTGTTTCGTGGATTCTGGAAAACGGCCTCTCAAGAGCCTCGGCAAACCAGTCCTCAACCAAATCGTTGAGCATCTCGAGAAATCGTGGATAAAAGACGATTCCGGCAAAGTCCACGTGCCTGAATTTCACCGATTCACGTTTGGTAAACATCATAGTTGCTTTAATTTAAATCGCTGTATTTTTCCAGTCTCTGTTTTTGGCAGCTGCGATACGAAATCTATTTTACGCGGATATTTGTACGGCGCCGCGTTTAGCTTGAACCAGTCCTGTATTGATCGGGCCGTTTCATCCGAAGCTTTACCTGAATCTTTGAGCACGATATGAGCGCAAACCAGCATCCCGCGCTCCTGATCCGGGCAACCGGTCACGGCACACTCGGCAATATCGGGGTGGGTGAGCAGTACGCTTTCAACTTCTACCGCGCCAATGTTGTAACCCGATGAGATGATCATGTCGTCGCCGCGGGCCACGAAACAGTAAAAACCGTCAGCATCGCGTTTAAAGATATCGCCGGTGACGTTCCAGCCGTTCTCAACATATTCACGCTGTTTTTCCTCGCGCGCCAGATATTTGCAACCCGTGATCCCGCGTACGGCGAGCCTTCCGGGCGTGTCGTCGGGAACCTCGTTGCCGTGGTCATCGATGATTTTCGCCTCGTACCCAAAAACGGGTTTTCCTGTCGTTCCTTTTTTCATGAACTCTTCGTTGTTGGAGATGAAGATATGAAGCATTTCGGTTGATCCGATCCCGTCGATGATTTTCAGCCCGGTCGCATCAAACCAGTCCTGCCAAACCTTTGCGGGCAAGGTTTCGCCTGCCGATACGCATTTTCTAAGGCTGCTGATGTCATATTGATCAACAAGTGTTGTAATTACCCGCCAGGCTGTTGGTGCGGTAAAGCAGATGGTGACCTTAAAATCCTGAATGGCTTTCAGGAGCAGCTCCGGCGAGGGCTTCTCGATCAGGAAGGTCGAGGCGCCAAAATAAAACGGGAACAGCACCAATCCGCCCAGCCCGAAAGTAAACCCAAGTGGCGGGCTCCCTGAAAAGATATCGTCGGGTGTGGGCTGGAGCGCGTAGGGCGGGAACGCGCGGCAAATCAGGATCACGTCGCGGTGGTAATGCGCCGTCATCTTGGGAAGCCCCGTAGTGCCCGAGGTAAATCCAATCAGACAAACATCGCCCGCATCTGAATCATAATTGGTAAAGTTGACGGGCTTGTTTTGCATCAGCGCTTCCAGCTTGGACATAGCCGTTCCGAGTCCGTCAAAAGTTATCATGTGCTCGGGCGCGGTTCCGCAATTCACCAACGCCTCCTCCAACCGATAATCGCAGAGCGCATGAGAGATCTGCGCGCAACCAATCATTGTTGCAAGTTCTTTTTCTCGCAGGAGCGGCATGGTGGCCACCACGATACCTCCGGCCTTGATCACGGCAAACCAGCACGCAACCATCATCGGGTTATTGGCCGATCGTATCAATACCCGATTGCCCGGAACCAGCTTCAAGTCCTCAACCAGGACATGCGCAATTTGGTTTGACTTTTCAAAGAGTTCGCGATAGGTCCATTGCGAATCGAAAGTTCTGATGGCGATTCTCTCGCCATTTCCCTCCCGGATGTGCCTGTCTAACAGATCATGGGAACAGTTTAACTTTAACGGCGTTGCAAATCCATCCGGAAAAATGCAATCCGGTTGCAGGTCCGGCTGCGGAAGATTATCATGCGCAAAATTGTCCTGGTATCTGTGCATCTCAATTAATTTAAAAATTGTTGAATACCGCCTTCTATCGGGAGGGTTTGTGCCGCGGCGAAAAAACCGATAAAAAGCAGTAACATTTTAATCATTTTTTATGCGATTCGGGTTTGAGCGCCTTTTTCATCGATTCCTTTTCCCATCGACTGGACTGTTCTTGTGTAAACAGGTACGCTGCGCCAGGCATGTAGCCCTGCGGAATATCATCGGGGCGGAAATTTTCATACGCCTGGGCACGGCGCACGAATCCGGGATCGAGCAGGAGCGGGCGACCGAGTGCCACGATATCGGCGCGGCCGTTCAGTATGATGGTATTGATCTGGTCGATATCGGTAATGGCCCCCGAGGTCACCGTCGGGATATTTACCGTGTTGCGCACCGCGTCTGAAAACGGTGTTTGCCACATGCGGCCGGTAGGCATTTGGGCATCGGGAAGCGTATAACCGCTGGAAACGCTAATGATGTCGGCCCCGGCGTCCTTAAATGCTTGTGCAATACCGATTGCGTCATCGTGTGAAATACCGCCAACGGCCCAGTCACTGGCCGAAATGCGCACCCCTATGGGTTTATCGGCAGAAAAGTTTTCGCGGACAACCTCAAATACGCGAAGCGGGAACCGAAGCCGGTTTTCAAGGCTTCCGCCGAAATCGTCAGTCCGGATATTGGTGAGCGGCGAAAGGAACGAAGCCAGAAGGAAGCCGTGGTGCGCTTGGAGTTCAATCATGTCAAAACCCGCAGCATCGGCATTTCGCGCGGCAGTGGCAAACAGCGCAGCGATTCGGTCCATGTCATCCAGGTTCATTTCGCGCGGTGGGTGCATTTCACTAAAATAGGGAATGGCAGAGGCTGAGATCCTGGCGGATTCTACAGGGTGCCGTTTTTCGTCCCACGGCAGGGGCATCGCCGCCTTGCGGCCCGCATGGCCAATCTGCAAGGCAATTTTCGACTTGCTTTCGGCATGAACGAAATCGACAATTCTTTTCCACGCATTTAACTGAATATTAGAATTAATGGACGGACATCCTGAAGTAATTCTTCCATCGTTTTCAATGGCCGTGGCTTCGGTATATATCAGCCCGACGCCTCCCACGGCACGGCTGCCGTAGTGCATCAGATGCCAGTCATTCACTATACCGTCAACGGCCCTGTACTGCTCCATGGGCGCCAGGGCAATGCGGTTTTGCAGATGCATTCCCCGAAGTTGAAGCGGGGCAAACGCGGCAGGCTGAAGCCTTGAGGGTATGTTGCGGGCTTGATTGAACTGAGTGAGCACCCTGTCAGTAAACGAGCGGTCGCGCAGGGCGAGATTCTCAAAAGTGACTTTTTTGGCGCGGGTCATGACCCCAAAGGCAAACTGCTCAAAGGGTTGCGCCATGTGCCGGTCCATGTTCTCGAACCATTCGAGCGATACGGCGGCGGCGTGCTGGATCATCTGGACGCGGTTGCGGCGCTTTTGTTCGTATGCGGCAAATGCGGCCGTAATGTCGTTTTGGTTTTCGGCAATTGAATCGGCCAGGGCGATGGCACATTCCATAGCGAGTTTGGTACCGGATCCGATGGAGTAGTGGGCGGTGGCTTTGGCGTCGCCCAACAGGACGATATTTCCCGAATGCCAGTGTTCATTGGTCACGGTGGGGAATTGCCGCCAGTGCGATTTGTTGGAGATAAGCGGATGGCCTTGCAATTCTTCATTAAAAAGTTCCGAAATTTTGGCCATCGTCCCAGCCTCGTCAAAGGTCTCGAAACCCGCTTTTTCCCAGGTTTCGGGCGTGCACTCAAAAATCCAGGTGCTCATGCCTTCCTGGTATTGGTAGGTGTGGGCGACCATCGCGCCATAGGGCGTATTGCGGAAGAAGTAGGTAAAGGCATCAAGTGGGCGGGTAGAGCCCATCCAGACAAACTTGTTACGCTGGAGTTTTATTTTGGTTCCAAAATCGTCTTTTCGCGCATCGCGAATTACGCTGTTCAGTCCGTCGCAGGCTACAATTACATCACTGTCCTTAAACTGGTTAAGGTTACTTACTTCCTGTTCAAAATGAAGACCAACGCCTTCCTCGCGGCATCGCTGTTGAAGCAATTGCAGAAGGGTTTTTCTGGAACATCCGCAAAAGCCGTTACCCGTAATGCGAACGGCTTGGCCATCGCGCGCAACATCAAGGTCATCCCAGTAAGCGAACCGGCTGCGGATGAGTTCATAGGATTGCGGATCGCGGGTGAGGAACTCGCTAAGGGTCTCGTCACTGAACACTACGCCAAACCCAAAGGCGTCATCGGGTTTGTTGCGCTCATACACATCAATTTTGGCGTGCGGAACGGCCTTTTTTAGCAAAATGGAGAAGTAGAGCCCGCCCGGGCCGCCGCCAATAACAGTTACTTTCATGTTTTGTGGAATGCAAAAGGGATGGCAGTGGAAATCCTGCCGCCGCCCCGTAAATATTTTTTGTGCCTGAATGCCGCTGCGGTGGCAGATTGGAACGTACAGCCCGGTCCCGACGTAAGGAAGGGATTTGCCCTCATCATCCTCGTTTTATTGAAAAGATTTCGCCCAGCCCCGCGTAATTGGATCCTGCAAGCCTTGCGATGGGTTTGTACTTTTCCATGTTGATGTGGAAATTCTCGTCAAGCAGGCCGTCGGCAAAATGAAACCTGATGATCCGCCCGACCATCATGACCGCGCCGCCCTTTTGGTGGCCCTGGAGTTCATAGTGATGTACCAGTTTACACTCAAAATGCACCGGGCTTTCCTCCACTCGGAACGGCCTGACAACTTCCGAATGCAGCATCGTCAGGTTTGCCAGCTCAAATTCATTGACATCGGGTGCGACCATTTGCGAAGTGGTGTTCATAGCCTCCACGATTTGCTCGGTTACCAGGTTGACCACGAATTCGCCCGTGGCCATCACGTTGTTAAGCGTGTCCTTGCTTGCGCCATGGGTGCGCACGGTTGAAAACATGACATGCGGCGGGTCATCGCCCACGATATTGAAATATGAAAAAGGAGCCAGGTTGGGGACCCCGTCGGGAGAAAGCGAGGAAATCCATCCAATGGGGCGCGGGATCACCGAACCCGTCAGTAGTTTATAGGTGGCCGAATGCCCGATCTGGTCAGGGTCGAAGGTCATTGTGCGAGTTTTCACAAATTAAGTGAAATTTTGCCGAAGCCTCAAACCCTGGGCGGGATCACTGATTAATTTTTGGCGATTGGCGAAATTGTTTGCCAATATTCGACTGGTTTTTATATTTTTATCCAAAGACCTTTTATGGCGCGTAACAAGGGTATCTGGAAAGTCATCTCGGCCTCGTCAATGGGGACCCTGATTGAATGGTATGACTTTTACATCTTCGGCAGCCTTGCCGTGGTGATCTCGACAAAATTTTTCCCCGACACCAATCCCACCGCCGCGTTTCTCTCAACGCTTGCCACCTTTGCCGCTGGTTTTGTGGTCAGGCCGTTCGGGGCGCTGTTTTTTGGCAGGCTGGGCGATATCATCGGGCGCAAATATACTTTTATGGCCACGCTGCTGCTGATGGGCGGGGCCACATTCCTAATTGGCTGCGTGCCTTCCTATGAGACCATTGGCTTTGCCGCACCGTTTTTGGTCCTGATCCTGCGGCTGCTGCAGGGACTTGCACTGGGAGGGGAATATGGTGGGGCCGCGACCTATGTTGCCGAACATGCGCCAAAGAACCGCCGCGGGTTTTGGACCTCCTGGATCCAAACCACTGCAACCGCCGGGCTTTTTGTTTCGTTGGTTGTGATATTGCTCACCCGGTATGCGCTTTCTCCCGAGGATTTTGACGCCTGGGGTTGGCGGGTTCCCTTTTGGGTTTCGATCGCGATGGTCTGGGTTTCATACCTGATCCGAAAAAAGATGGACGAATCGCCCGAATTCGCCAAGGCCAAGGCCGAAGGAAAAACAAGTGCCAATCCGCTCAGCGAAAGTTTTGGAAACCGATACAATCTCAAATACGTTTTATTGGCGCTTTTTGGCGCAACGATGGGGCAGGGCGTGGTTTGGTACACAGGCCAGTTTTATGCGATGAGTTTTATGAAAACGGTCATGAACATTGAATCGTCGCAAGTCGATGGGCTGCTCGCGATTGCGCTTTTGATGGCCACCCCGTTCTTCGTGTTCTTTGGCTGGCTCAGCGACCTTTGGGGGCGCAAGGCGGTGATGATGAGTGGGATGCTGCTTGCGGTCTTGCTCTACAGGCCGATTTACCAAAAAATGTACGAGGTGGGCGATACCACATCAAAAACCGAAGTAAGCCAATCAGCCACGCGGGCCCAAACCGAAAAAGGCTCTACGCTCCTACGCGTGATCAGCTATGCCGACGGAACGATCAAACACCAGGTCCAGGACGCGGGCGAGACGCAGGAAGTGGTTATCCTGGGCAACAGCGCCAAATGGCAACTGATCTGGCTGGTTTTTATCCAGGTGATTTTCGTGACAATGGTATACGGCCCGATTGCCGCATTTTTGGTGGAGATGTTCCCCGTACGCATTCGTTATACCTCGATGTCGCTGCCTTATCATGTGGGTAACGGAATATTTGGCGGGCTGCTTCCGGCAATTTCGACGTATCTTGTATCAAACTCAAAAACTTCGGGCAAGGCCCATTATTACCTGGACGGGCTTTGGTATCCCATCATCATTGCCGGAATTTGTTTCGTGGTGGGGATGATCTATCTGGACAGGGCCAACAATAAAATGCACGACTGATGGACAAGATTAAACGGATTCTGGGCATTCTTTGGCTCGCACTTGCGGGTTTGGCGGCGTGGTTTTGCATTTTTGACTTCGGGCTGCCCAAACTCATGACAGGCAAGCAGGAAGACCTCGTTTTTGGCATCATCATCCTGTTTATACTCACTCCGCTTATCTCATTGGGCCTCGCCGTATTTGGATGGTATGCGCTTCGCGGGGAATATGACCATAAAAAACACTGACATGAACTATTACCGCATCAAAAACCTGGAGCAATACTTTAAGCATTACCGAAAGTCAGTTAAGAAACCCGAACTCTTTTGGGAGAACATTGCCTCGAATTTTACCTGGCACAAAACCTGGGATAATGTCTTTACTGCCGATTGGCAAAACGCCGAATTCAAATGGTTTGAAGGTGCAAGGCTCAACATAACCGAAAATTGCCTTGACCGCCATCTTGCCGATAAGGCTAACAAGACCGCCATCATTTTCGAGCCCAACGATCCCACGCAAAAAGCCGAATCAATTACCTATGCCGATCTGCACAGGCGCGTCTGCAAAATGGCCAATGTGCTTCTGGGCAAGGGCGTAAGGAAAGGTGACCGTGTGTGTCTTTATTTGCCGATGGTTCCCGATCTCGCCGTGGCGGTGCTGGCCTGCGCGAGGATAGGCGCAGTTCATTCGGTGGTGTTTGCGGGCTTTTCAGCCAGCGCGCTGTCAACCCGGATAAATGATGCGGGTTGCAAAATCGTGATCACGGCCGATGGCGGATTCCGTGGGAACAAGACTGTCGCCTTAAAGGAAATTGTCGATCACGCGCTTCAAACCTGTCCCGGTGTAGAATCGGTCCTGCTTGTAAAACGCACTGAAGATCCAATCAATATGCAGGTCGGGCGGGATGAATGGATCGCCCCGCTATTGCAGGAGGCATCGGAACAAAATCAGGCAGTTGCCATGGACGCCGAAGATCCTTTGTTCATACTTTATACATCGGGATCGACGGGCAAACCCAAGGGAATGTTGCACACCACGGCGGGCTACATGGTGTATACGGCCTATACTTTTGCCAATATTTTTGACCACCGCGAAGGCGATATCTTTTGGTGCACGGCCGACATCGGCTGGATTACCGGCCACTCCTACATTTTATACGGGCCCTTGCTCAACGGATCGACCACGGTGCTCTTTGAAGGCATTCCCACTTACCCTGACCAGGGAAGGTTTTGGGAAACCATTGACCGTCACGGTGTCACGCAATTCTATACGGCGCCAACCGCTATCCGGTCCCTGGCCAAGGAATCCACTGATTGGGTCTCTAAGGCCAATCTGTCATCGCTCAGGATCATCGGATCAGTAGGTGAACCTATCAACGAAGAGGCCTGGCATTGGTATAATGACCATGTTGGACGGCGGCGCTGCCCAATCGTTGACACGTGGTGGCAAACCGAAACGGGCGGTATCATGATTTCGCCCATACCGTTTGTGACCCCAACAAAACCCACCTTCGCAACCTTGCCCATGCCCGGCGTGTTGCCTGTGCTGATTGACGATAGGGGACAGGAAATTACCGGAAACGCCGTGGCGGGAAAACTTTGCATTTCGTCTGTTTGGCCGGGAATTGCCAGGACCATCTGGGGCGATCACAACCGCTATCGTGAAACCTACTTTACGGCCTTTCCCGGAATGTACTTCACTGGCGACGGCGCGCTTCGCGATGAAACGGGGTATTACCGCATTACCGGCCGCGTGGACGATGTGATCATTGTATCAGGCCACAACCTGGGGACAGCGCCCATCGAGGATGCAATCAACGAGCATCCTGCCGTGGCCGAATCGGCTATTGTGGGTTATCCGCACGAGCTTAAGGGCAATGCGCTTTACGGATTTATCATCCTCAAGGATACGGGGGCCGGCCGTGACCGCACTAACCTGCAGAACGAAATTAACCAACACATCGCCGACCACATTGGGCCCATCGCGAAACTGGATAAAATGCAGTTCGTTTCCGGCTTGCCCAAGACGCGCTCGGGGAAAATCATGCGGCGTATTTTACGCAAGATCGCCGAGGGTGAAACCGGCGGTTTTGGCGACACGAGCACGCTCCTGGACCCGGATATCGTAAGTGAAATCCTGAGGGGAAAAATATGACCCGGGACGCCGATGTGCTGATTATTGGCGGCGGGCTGGCCGGGCTCACGGCGGGAATCGCGCTGTCAAGACGGGGCCGCAAGGTGAGTGTATTTGAGAAACATCAATATCCCCGGCACAAGGTCTGCGGCGAATATTTATCACGAGAAGTCCTGCCAGTGCTGGATAATCTGGGCATTGACCTTCACGGTCTGGGCGCCATCGCTATTGACAGGCTTACAATTGTTGGCCGGCGAGGACAAAAACTTTCATGCGAGCTTCCTCTGGGAGGCGTCGGGATTAGCCGATATACACTTGACCACGATCTTTATCAGGCTGCCATTCAGCAGGGTTGCACCTTTGTATTTGACGAAGTAATTGAGGTTACTTTTGACGCTGACCGTTTCACTGTCACGGCCAAATCAGGGGCGAAATATAATTCAAAGATTGTACTGGGCGCTTATGGCAAAAAAAGCGCCATCGACAATAAATTAAACCGGAGTTTCACGGGCAGTCAGCCGCAGTGGCTCGCCGTAAAAGCGCATTACAAGGCAAAAATCGATCGGGGAGCGGTAGGGCTATACCTGTTTCCCGGCGGGTATTGCGGCGTATCGGGAGTGGAGGGTGACAAAGTCAATATTTGTTATCTGGCGTCATACAAAGAGTTTTCACGCGCCAAATCGCCCGAAGCTTTTACCCGCGAGGTCGTGGCGAAAAATCCGGCGTTGGGCGGGTTGTTGGAATTTGCAAAACTGGATTTCGCGAAACAACTGGCCATTTCCAATATTTCTTTCGGCCGCAAATCCCGGGTTGAAAACCATATCCTGATGCTGGGAGATTCGGCACAAATGATCCATCCGCTTAGCGGAAATGGAATGGCGATGGCAATCGGCTCGGCTGAAATTGCAATTCCCCTTGCCGATGCTTTTTTGCGCGGCGAGATTTCCCGAAATCAGATGGAACATGATTACGCCCGCAAGTGGAATAACCGATTCCTGTTGCGGATCAGGGCCGGGAGAATCATTTCGCCCCTGATGCTGAACCGGCGGTGGTCGTCAGTTGGGATAAATATTTTGAGCGTATTTCCATTCCTGCTGCCAACCCTTGTTTCGATGACCCACGGAAATCACAAAACCGATTTCAGCCGCCGTAGCTCACTGCCCGAAATGATGGACGATTTTGCCATGGAAGGCAACGAACTGCGCGATGCGCTTGACAAAATTGCCACAATCAATCGTTTCCTGGGCGGAAACCGCGTAACTTTACTAGGAGTCGCCTCTTTGGTTAGATCATATTCAGGCACACTGAAGATTGTGGATTTTGGCTGCGGAAACGGCGATATGCTCAGGCAAATTGCCCGGTGGGGAAGGAGAAACAAAATAAAAATGCAGCTCGTCGGGGTCGATGCGAATGCCTTTACCGTCAATGTCGCGCGGGAGCAATCGCAGGGATTTGATGAAATCAGGTACGAATGTTTCGATTTTTTAAAACAGACAGTCGAATGTGACATTGCACTGTTTACGTTGACCCTGCACCTTTTTCCGGACGATGTGCTTCTTGACCTGATTGA
>JAEZGB010000016.1 GCA_023437485.1 Bacteroidota bacterium | reverse complement strand
GCTAGCGTTCATCCTGAGCCAGGATCAAACTCTTCATCGTATATTGTAAAATGTACGGCAAATTATTGATCTGACCTCAAGGTCTTATTCTAACGTATTCTTTCTTACTCTCTGCTTCTTTTAAGGTCACCCTTAAAAGTGCTGTCAATCCAATATGTCTATGAACGTGTCTTCTTGTTTTTTCGCTCCGAACTTTCGTTCTCAAAGCGGGTGCAAAAGTACAACTTCTTTTTACTTTGGCAAGCGATTTTGAAAATATTTTTTTCTCATCGCTCCCGGCCGGTTTTGCAGGGCGCAAAGATAATCCCGCCTTCCCCTTTAATCCAAATCTTTTCTCGGTGAGTTTTCAACAACCCCTTTGAAAATGCCGCCCCATCATGTAAAAGAACTTCCTGAATGCGGGTGCAAAAGTACGCCGGTTTTTGACTCTCGCAAGGGATAACGGAGGTTTTTTTGAAATATTTTTTGCTTATGAAGCTAAGGGGCTCAATTGCAAGGATTCAGCTTTAGCAGTCATCAGTGGTCAGTCGTCAGTCGTCAGTCGTCAGCCATCAGTCGTCAGTTTGTTACGAGGTAACCGATGACATTCGGCCATCCCTGCAGCTTCTTTCGTCTTTCGTCTTTCGACTTTCGACTAAATTCGAAGGATTAAGCTCCTAAAAAATAATATAGAATGAACAGCACAAGGCCTTGTGGTTATTCGTTGGACGCCTTGGCCGCTTTTTGCCGCTCAGCCTTTTCCATCCAATATTCATTCACCTCCTCATAATTGACCGGCTTGGCCGCTTTCTGCTCTATCAGGCGCCCGTTTGCAAAGGCGCGCACCAGGATGGTTTCGATCAGGTAATCCTCGTTCACTTTGTACGGGTCATAGCCAGCCTTAAGGTCAATATCAAAAAGTTTGGCAGTATTGCTTGCCCAGAACGCCTTCCAGCCGCTTTTATAATCCTTTACAAGGTCAAAAGCGGTTTCGCCGGTTTGCCGGTTGATTAATTTAACCAGGATTTGACCTTGTTTGCGCGAGAGCTTTTTAAGTTTTTCAGTGAACTCATTTTGGACATACTCCTCCACAATTTTAAAGTACTTGCGCTTTTCCTTACTGGTCTTTAATTTTGCCATGTTTCGGTCCAGCATGGTCAGGCGCTCGGAAGCTATTTTGGCATACGGATAGGTTTTATAGACCCGGCTTTGAAGGAGCAAAAAACGCTTGCGTGCCTCATCATCCAGTTTGTTTTTGTTGATTACAACTTCTTCCAGCAGGATCGGGTCGCCAAAAAGCAGCGTGTCTAAATCAATCTCCACGGTCTCGCGGCGAATGGTATCGGTATTGACCTGCGCCTGCAAAAGCGTGCAAAACATCAGGAAAATAAAGGCAAAATTAAAGTTCATCCTTAATTATTGGTGATCAAAAGTAGCAACTTTTATGCAACTCTGATGCCAAATTCATAATTTAGCCCAAATTCAAAGTATATGAAAATCAAAAGCGTCCTTGACGATAATTCACTTAAATTCCTTGAGCAATATCTCAACAATGCATCGCCAACGGGTTATGAGTCCGGGGGCCAGAAAATATGGATGGAATACCTTCGGCCTTATGTGGACGAATTTATTACCGACGCGTACGGAACTGCAGTTGGAGTAATCAATCCTGACCACCCCTACAAAGTTGTCATTGAAGGCCATGCCGACGAAATCTCGTGGTATGTCAATTACATCACTGACAACGGCCTTATTTACGTGATACGCAATGGGGGTTCCGATCATCAGATCGCGCCCTCAAAACGGGTAAACATCCACACCTCAAACGGCATCGTCAACGGGGTATTTGGCTGGCCGGCCATCCATACCCGAAACAGGGACAAGGAGGAAAACGCAAAAATAGAGAACCTGTTTTTCGATATCGGCTGTGAAACCAAAGAGGAGGTTGAGGAAATGGGCGTCCATGTAGGCTGCGTAATCACATATCCCGATGAATTCACGGTCCTGAACAACAATAAGTTTGTTTGCCGCGCCATCGACAACCGTATGGGCGGATTCATGATCGCACAGATCGCGCGCCTTTTAAAAGAGAGCGGCAAAAAACTTCCATTTGGCCTTTATATTACCAATTCAGTGCAGGAGGAGGTTGGGCTTCGCGGTGCCGAAATGATTACCAAGACCATCCGGCCCAATGCCGCCATCGTGACGGATGTATGTCATGATACCACCACGCCGATGATCAACAAAAAGATAGAAGGCGAGATCCAGATTGGCAAAGGCCCGGTTGTAACTTATGCCCCTGCCGTCCAGAACAATTTGCGGGAACTCATACTCACTTCGGCCAAAAAGAACGAAATACCATTTCAGCGACTTGCATCGTCCAGGGTTACCGGGACTGACACCGACGCGTTTGCCTATAGCAATGGCGGGGTACCATCGGCCCTGATTTCGCTACCGCTTCGCTATATGCATACCACGGTTGAGATGGTTCACCGCGACGATGTGGAAAATGTAATCAGGCTTATCTACCATTCACTGCTGGACATGCCTGAGGGCGAAAACTACTCTTACTATAAATAAAAAAAGCACCGTTAAGGTGCTTTTTTTTGCTTCATGGCCTAAACTAAAGTTGGGTGTTCAAATGCCTGAGTGGCTTTATGACCCGGCCAAGGCTTGAGTTCACGTTCCAGTCCAAAGGTTGATAGACCGGAAGGACAGCTTCAGTAATTTCAATGTCCATGGCGATTACCTGGTCGATGCTCAATTCGGGAATGGCCAGTTCGCTTTCGGTAATTTCACGGTCCCGTCGAATGGTATCATTGATGTCCAGGACATTGAGATCGTTGTTAAAAGGATTGATAATTTCCTCTTCGGCCGCTTGATACTTCACAAAAGAATCTCCAGCATGGGTTGAGGCATTGGCAAAGGTAATGCTTAATAAACTCAGAAAGGTGATTAGCGTTTTCATGATTAATAATTTTTGATGATGATTTTTAATATAACCGATTGATGGTACAAATGTATGGCGTAAACCAGTATTGTGCTTCACATAGTACTAGAAATTATAATTTTTTTAACAACAGTAAATCACTGAGCTGGGTACTCTACAACGATGTAAATGAAAGGGCGCCTTTTGACGCCCCTTAATTACTTCTTGCTTAACAATGCAACCGCATCGGTGGCATTTGAAAGCTCGGCGTAGCGGAGGGCAGTCCAACCTCTCTCGGTTTTCACCCTGGGGTTAGCTCCCTTTTCCAAAAGAAACTCTATAATGTCAACGCGGTTGTAACGGGCAGCGATCATCAGCGGAGTCATTCCGTTTGAAGTTTCGTTGACATCAACTCCGTATTCAATGAATTTTTTCACGGCTTCAGTGTCGCCTCGCGAAATTGCGATTGCCAGCGGTGTGGCCGACGATACCGCCAAATGTTGTTCAAAAGTTGCGGGGGCAGATGATTCAAATGCCTGTGCTCCAAAAGTACAGAGCACGATTCCGAGTGTTACGATTGTTTTTTTCATGATTGATGATGTAATTAGATTAACGATTGTGAAGTAGACGGAAGCGCTACCCAGTTGTTACATTATCAATTTCTTATAACAAAATTTTAACGGTTGGTCAGGAAGTTCCGCACATTATCGTCAATCCGCTGGTGCAGGTTTTTAAGCGGTGCAGGATCAAACTTCACGCCCATGATTTGCTCGTAGAGTTCAATATAGCGGGCTGACACCGATGCCACGTACTCGTCGGTCATCTCTGGCACCTCTTGCCCGGGCTGTCCCTGGAATCCCTTTGAAATAAGCCATTGCCTGACGAATTCCTTTGACAATTGCTTTTGTGGCTCGCCATTGGCCTGGCGCTGCGCGTATCCCTCGGCGTAGAAATAACGGGACGAGTCAGGCGTGTGGATCTCATCGATCAGGACAATCGTGCCGTCGGGCTTTTTTCCAAACTCATATTTGGTGTCCACCAAGATCAGCCCTCTTTTGGCCGCGATTTCAGACCCTCTTTGATACAGCGCCCGGGTATAACTTTCAAGTATTTCGTAATCTTCTGCACTGACAATGCCCCGTTCCAGTATTTCTTCACGGGAAATATCCTGATCGTGAAGGCCCATATCGGCTTTGGTGGTCGGCGTGATGATGGGGCTCTCAAACGCATCGTTTTCCCTCATTCCTTCCTGCATCTCCACACCGCAAATTTGTCTTTTCCCAAGCGCATACTCCCTGGCGGCATGGCCCGAAAGATAACCTCGAATCACCATTTCCACTTTAAACGGCTTGCAAAGATGCCCAACCGCAACATTGGGATCGGGCGTGGCTATCAGCCAGTTGGGCACAATATCAGAAGTGAGCTGCATAAACTGTGTCGCGATCTGGTTCAGTATTTGGCCCTTATACGGAATACCGCGCGGAAGCACGACGTCAAACGCCGATAGCCGGTCGGTCGCGATCATGACCAGCAGGGTGTCGTCAATATTATAGACTTCACGGACTTTGCCGCGATAAACCGATTTTTGTTTGGGAAAATTGAAATTAGTAGTTGTGATGGTGTTCATTTGTGTTGTTTGTGCAAAAATACTTTTTTCATTCCAAGGCCTCAAATGGATGGGGCCTCTAATTTTTTTTGCTTTGGCGATTGCTAAATGCCTGAAAATAATAATTTTGACAAAAAATTGTCGCATATGCAGGTTCCAACGCAAGAATCCTGGCCGCCCGGGAGGCGAACCGGTTGTTCCGTTTTCTCTTGCCCATTGTATTATTCCCTGGCTCCCGATTTCATTCACCGCGCCGCTTTCGTTAATGCAGTTCCAATGGTTTTCCAAAAACTCCCGGCAGTGATACTCGTACGGATAAATCTTAGTTTTACCGAATGAAACATAAAAAGCTTTTCCGAATAAATCCTAAAAAATGGCTTCTTGCGGCCTTCATTGTTGGTGTGGGCATTCTTGCGCTCCATTTGCAAAATCCGTTTTTCACGGGCCGCGCCGGATTCTGGTCGGTAGGATATTCGCACTTTGCGGATATTCCCGATAACTTTAAAGTCAATCCTGCGCAAATTTACGGACCCGGCAAACTTTCGGCGCAAATTCCCGACACCGAATTCCTCGCCGACCCCTTTTTTCTTTTTGATAAGGGCAAATATTACCTCTTTTTCGAGCATAAGAAATTTTATGACCCGCACGCCTCCATCGGTGTCCTGATTTCTGATGACGGCAGGACATACAAATACGGCGGGGATGTGCTTTCGGAGAATTTTCACCTTTCCTATCCGCAGGTCTTCAGGCATAAAGGATCGTTCTTTATGCTCCCGGAAGCCCAGGGATCGGGCCACGTGATTTTATATGAATCAAAACGATTTCCCTTTGACTGGAAACCACTAGACACCCTGATTCACAATGTGAAGCTCAAGGATCCGTCCATTTACCTTTCGGATAGCCTGAACATAATCGTTGCTGCGGACCCAAATTTAAAGATGATGGTCTACACATCCGATTCACTGCGAGGCAAATGGCGCCCCCATCAAAAGCACATTGCGCTGTCGGGAAGCGAGAGCAGGCCGGCCGGCAGGTTTTTTGTCGACAGTGGAAAGTTAATGTTGCCCGTACAGAACCATAGCAACGGATACGGCTCGGGCGTCTCGCTTTATGAATTTCGGTTCAGCGGCGATGACTACACGGTTGAACGATCCAAAAAGATGTACCTGAAAGGCCAGTCGCATATTCCCCAATTCACTTTTGGCATGCACCATCTAGATATCCAGAAAACCGATGCCGGATACTATACCGTTTATGATGGCATACCCGCCAAAGAAGGCCGGAACCTAAGTTATGTGGGATCGTTGAAGATGACCTACAACGATTTCCTGAACCTCTTCCGCTAATCGTTGTTCTCGATGCGTTTGTAGGCGTCGATGATTTTCTTGACCAACCGGTGGCGCACGATGTCCTTATCGTCCAGATACAGGATCCCAACGCCGTCAACATCTTTCAGGATAAGCAATGCTTCCTTAAGTCCTGAAATGGTCCTGCGGGGCAAATCCACCTGGCCCGGATCACCGGTGATAATGAACTTGGCGTTCTTCCCCATCCGGGTCAGAAACATTTTCATCTGGTTGTGCGTGGTGTTTTGTGCCTCGTCCAGGATCACAAAGGCATGGTCCAGCGTCCGCCCGCGCATAAAGGCCAGCGGTGCGATTTGGATGATGCCTTTAAGGATGTAATCTTCCAGGGTCTGTGGCGGCAGCATATCCCTTAGCGCGTCGTAAAGTGGCTGCATGTACGGATCGAGTTTCTCCTTCATGTCACCGGGAAGGAACCCCAGGTTCTCGCCTGCTTCAACGGCCGGGCGCGTCAAAATGATTCGGCGAACCTGCTTTTCCTTAAGGGCCTTGACCGCGAGTGCGACCCCGGTGTAGGTTTTTCCCGTTCCGGCAGGACCAACGGCGAATACCATATCGTTTTTGTGAACCATGTCAACAAGCCGTTGCTGGTTGGGCGTCAGGGCCTTGATTAGCTTGCCTCCAATGCCGTGCACAAGGATCTTGTCGTGATCAGGCATGCGCTGTTCTTCCTGGGAATTGCTCTGGATCACGCGCTCAATCACGTTGTCGTCAATGCGCTGATAACGGCTAAAATGCTGCATCAGGCGGTTGAACCGGTTCTCGAATTCATCCAGCACTTCCTTTTCGCCAAAAGCCTTGATGGTGGTTCCCCGGGCGACGATTTTGAGCTTGGGGTAGTATTTTTTAATGGTTTCCAGATGGACATCCTGGGCGCCCCAAAACTCTTTTGGCGCGATATCAACGAGTTCAATAATTCTTTCGTTCAAACGGGAGAGTATTTAATTAATGCCAATAATCATTAGCTTTGCAATCACTCAAATTTAAGTAAATTCGGATTGGCTCCGATTATACTTTTAAACAATTTTATGTCAATAATTACCCTTACTACCGATTACGGATCAAAGGACCATTTTGTGGGGGCAATCAAGGGCAGGATACTATCCCAAAATCCTGATACCAAAATAGTTGACATCTCTCACCAAATTGATCCATTCAACACTGCCGAAGCAAGCTACATTGTCTCGTCGGCCTATTCGGCATTTCCCCACGGTACGGTACACTTAATTGGAGTCGATGCCGAACTCAATCGGGAAACCCAGCACATTGCCATGGAATGGAACGGGCATTTTTTTGTATGTGCCGACAATGGTATCCCGGGCCTTATCGCGCAAAAGACCGTGCCCGAGAAAATTGTCGCCATCAATATCCACGACAAGATCCCGCAACCCGCTTCTGATCTGGACGTGCTGGTTTGGGTATCTTGCCACCTGGCCCGCGGCGGGCTGCTCAACGTGATTGGAAAGGAAACAACCCAGATCAAGCGCCCAACCGAGCTCCAGCCCGTTGTATCGGCTGACCGTTCCACCATAAAGGGGTATGTGATCTACGTTGACCATCTGGGCAATATCGTCACCAATATCTCGCGGCGAATGTTCAATGAAGTGGGCGCCGGGCGCGAGTTTGAAATCGTGTTGGGCGGATCGCTCAAAGGCAATAAGAACAATCTGCGGCGAATCCACTCGCGGTATTCCGACATCGGTGTTGACCTGGATTATCCGTTAAAGGATTATGAGGGAAACAAAATCGCGATATTCAACGAAGCCGATTATCTTGAAATCGGCCTGTTCAAAGCCAACCCCGATACGGTAGGAACGGCATCCAGCCTTTTGGGCATCCAGTACCGCGATACCCTAACGTTATATTTTTCCTGATGCAAACTGAACTAATACGAATTGTACGGCTCTCTTTCAGGCCTGACGCCGTGCCGGATTTTCTGGCCAATTTTGAACTTATCAAACAACAGATACGAAACTCCCCCGGAAACCGTTTGCTTGAACTGTACCGCGATATTGACAATCCGTCGGTGTTTTTCACTTACAGTTACTGGGATGGCCCCGAGAGCCTTGAGGCATACCGAAAGTCAGCGGTGTTCAATGATGTGTGGGCCTACACCAAAACCCTGTTCAATGAAAAGCCAATGGCCTGGAGCACCACCCGGCTGGTTCGGTTGGATTAATTGTGCATTGCGCGGGAATACCTAACTTTGGACCTCGATGAAATCAATTTTAGTAAGGGAAATCAAATCCTTTTTCGGTTCGGCTACCGGTTATCTGGTCATTGCCGTGTTTCTTTTGCTCAACGGACTGTTCCTTTGGGTATTTGAAGGCGAGTTCAACATTCTCAAAAGTGGCTTTGCTGACCTGAGCCCGTTTTTTACCCTGGCGCCCTGGATCCTGATCTTCCTGATCCCGGCCGTGACCATGCGAAGCCTTTCAGATGAACGCCGATTGGGAACATTGGAGCTGTTGCTTACCCGCCCCATTGGCATCTGGCAAATAGTTGGCGGAAAGTTTCTGGGCGCTTTTGCCCTGATCGTCCTGGCCCTGGTGCCGACATTGGTTTACGTGGCGGCCCTTCATTATTTGGGAATGCCCTCCGGAAACCTGGACCTGGGCTCCACTACCGGCTCTTATCTTGGGC
>JAEZGB010000001.1 GCA_023437485.1 Bacteroidota bacterium | reverse complement strand
CCTTCCGGAGGCAGCGTTCAACCTTAAGGGAACCATCGAGGACGCAATCGAAGCCGGACAAAAAATGCTCGCGGAAGCCTAATTAATAGTCAGGTAGCTCTTGCTTCCCAAATTATTAATTATTAACTATTAATTATTAATTGATTTTATGGTTCTAGAAATCGTATCCCCCGAGGCCACCTTGTTCAAAGGCGATGTTACGTCGGTAACTTTGCCGGGCATTGACGGAAGTTTTCAGCTACTGGACAACCACGCGCCAATTGTTTCCATATTGGGTGAGGGTGAAATAAAGATTACGGCCATGGGTTTTAACTTTAGCAAGGAAGCTGCGCACAAATTCAGCAAGGTTGATGATAAAACCTATACATTGCCAATATCATCGGGAACCATAGAGATGAACCACAATAAGGTCATCGTATTGGTAGACTGATTGGATAATATAAGAAAAAAAGCCCGGTGTATCCGGGCTTTTTTTTGGTACCCTTCGAGCCTGACGCCATCCGCAATTATCCCAGCAAACCCCAAAACTCGGTGGAAACATAGATCTGGGTGATGGACACAATGAAGGCGATCCATAAAAATGCGCCAAACAGCGTAGCAAAAAAGGCCCGTGCCGCATGTCGCAATTTTGTACTTTCCATGAATCGGTAATAGAATACCGTCGCGTAGGCCAGCTGAAAACCAAAATGCAATATTGAGGTCACATAATCCGGAAAATCAAACAAATGTGCCGTCGGGAGAATGATTGCAGCATATACAAGCATTGAAAATCCTGCCATGTACATACAGGCCACCATATGCTCGATAAAATTGTATTTGGAACGCCTGTAAAAAAGCCAAAAAGCCAAAGTAGTGATCGGTAGTGCAAGGATCATCAGCATATCCGACTTTTGCGCCATGAAAAGCGCGGCCTTAGCCTGCCGTACTTTGTAGGTCAGCTGCAGATTATCCGGATTTTCGACTTTCGTTTCGGCCATATTCCTTAATTCTGGCGGAATTTCCTGCATATTATAAGCAAGCAGCACCAGAAATCCTACTATGAGGTAAAAGTTGAGCGGCGGAAAATGCTTCTTGCGCATCCCGCCGACGTATTCCCTGGCGACTTTCCCGGTGTTTGTGGTAAGGTCCCGAATAAGTGAAAACAATCCTCTGTCGGCGTGTGTAAAATAATGGATTGCGTCATGTGCAATATCGTGGATGGATAATCTATGGCGCGTGGTCTTCTGGCTGCACTGCGGGCAAAATCTAAAACTTTCATGCAGCGGGTTCGCGCAATTCAGACAAAGCAATTCCATTGGCCAAATTTTGGGCAATATATATAAAATTGCGTTTTATCCGGTTGGGATGATATTGCATAATTGATTCGAAAGCACTTTTTTGCAAAAAGCATACATTTGCCTATGGACCATAGCGTAGACCAACTCAGCATCCGCCACGGAGGACACCCGCTTTCTTCGGTAAGTAAAGATGAGGACAGGGCCCAAAAGCTCAAACTGAACATTCCTGATTCTACCGAGCGCGGCCAAAAATTATGGATCGAAAGGAGGTTCTCCGATGCCTGAATTTCCCAAAGGCCTTGGTGCAAAACTCGAGGCGCGCATCGGCCAACACGCCTTGCGAAAACTTACTGAGCCCCCCGGGCTTGTCGATTTTTCATCAAACGATTACCTTGGATTTGCCACTTGCCAGGAAATTTCGGATCGTGCCCAAACCTATCTAACCGCACCCAAAAATGGATCTACGGGTTCGCGGCTCATCTCGGGCAATCACCAACTCTACGGCGAGGCCGAGCAAATGATCGCCGCATTCCACAACGCGCCCTCGGCATTGATCTTCAATTCAGGCTATGACGCCAATCTCGGGATTTTTTCGTCGGTACCGCAACGTGGCGACATCGTTCTTTTTGACGAATATTGCCACGCTTCAATACGCGACGGGCTGCGGTTGTCCCAGGCAAAAGCTTTCAAGTTTGCGCACAATGATCTGGATAATTTGGAGCGATTGCTCGGGGCTCATTCAGGACAAACCCTTTTTGTGGTCACCGAATCGGTCTTTTCAATGGACGGCGATTCACCGCCACTTACCCGGCTTGTAGAAATTTGCGGGAAACACGGCGCGTTCCTGATTGTTGACGAGGCGCATGCCTTGGGTGTTTTTGGAAAACACGGTGAGGGGCTGGTTCAGGAATTTGGGTTGGAGCAGCGCGTTTTTGCACGGGTGGTCACTTTTGGCAAGGCGATGGGCTGTCACGGAGCCGCCGTGCTCGGGCCGCAAGTCCTGCGCGATTATCTCATCAACTTCGCAAGAAGTTTAATTTACACCACTGCGCTTCCGCCGCACAGCGTGGCTACAATCATCGCGGCGTATACCCACCTGATGGGTGCATCATCCCAACTTGAAATGCTGCGCGACAACATCCTGCATTTCTCCCGGGAACAGAGCCGTCTTAGCCTCTCGCCGATGTTCGTGGGGGGAAAGTCAGCCATTGCATCAGTGATAATACCGGGCAATGAAACGGTCCGCAGCATCGCGGAAAATCTGCGAGAGCAGGGATTTGACGTCCGCGCCATCCTTTCGCCCACGGTTCCGCAGGGACAGGAGCGATTGCGGTTTTGCATCCATTCTTATAATACATCAGCGCAAATAACCGCTGTTTTGGAAGAACTGGCCAAAAATATCTTTTCATGACAAACCCTGAATTTTCACTTGCGGCGCGCTTTCAGTATTCGGCCGAGGCGCACATTTATGCAGCCAAATTGGGCGATGCCGGCATTGAGGTTTTTATGCGTGATCATATTACCGTCGATTCTGATCCGCTCATCAGCAATGCCATCGGCGGGGTGAAGCTCATGGTGCGCACTACCGATCTCGAATGCGCCAAATCAGTTTTGGAAGGTGTGGAAATGTACTCGCTGGAAGATGATGGCCGTCCCATGACCTGCCCTGAATGTGGCGGTCATGCCATTGAGATGGCGACCGGCCTGGACGGAAAATGGTCATTCCTTAAATTTGTGGCCGTGTCGCTTGCAGGGCTTTTCCCCATTATAAACCATCGGTACAAATGCAACGATTGCCGGGCCAGCTTTAAGAGTTAGTTGGCGTTCTTCTTTCGCCTGAACCATCGGTGGTCTTCTTCGCCAAAAAGGTAGGCGTACGGCTCGGTTTCCGGGCTCATTTCGAACAACTTTTTCAGGATTGCGATGGTCGGAATAATGATGATCATACCCGGAATTCCCCAAATCGCGCCGCCTATCAACAACCCCAAAAACGTCATGAAGGCGTTGAGCGAAACATTGGACCCGGTGATTCTCGGGGTCAGGAACGTCGCTTCCAGGAATTGGATAAGCGTGAAAGAAACCGCCACGGCAATCGGGTAAAAAAGGCTATCCTTGGTGAGCAGCGCATAAACAAAGGGGAGAATGCCGCCCATTAGCGGGCCCAGGTAGGGAATGATGTTGAGAAGCCCGGCCAACATCCCGAAAAAGATCGCGTGCTTGATACCCAACATCAAAAGCACGGCGCTGTTCACGATACCCAAGATCAGCATGACCTTGCCGGCGCCAATCAAATAGTTGTGAACCACCTTCCGGATTGATGTAATGTGCTCCATCAGCAATTTATTTTTTTGCCGGGCAAAAACGCGCAGGATAAACTGTGCAAAGTGGTCGCGATAGATTAGCAAAAAAAAGATGAAGACCGGCAATGAAAGGATGTTTCCGGCGGTATTCAGTGTCACCTTGAGCAATTCTGACATATTGGAGCGGCCCGACTGGATCAGGGCCAGCACATTTTCTATTTTAAAACCGTAACCCATTCCCATGTCAAACCCGATCCCGTCTTCAACCCATCGGTTGGCACGCATCGCAAAACGGTTCAGGTCTTCCTCGGCGTGGGCTTCCACGTCATCCATAAAAATCTGGATCTGCGTTACCACAAAATAAATGACACCCGCCAGCACGGCCAAAAACAGCAATACGGCCACTGCGGCACTAAGCGATCTCGGGATTTTGTACTGCTCAAGCCGGTTGCAAAAGCGTGTCATCAGCATGGCAATAAAAGCCGACAGTAGCAACGGGACCAAAATATTTTTGGCCATCACCATTACAAAAACAATGATGATGATTAGCAGCGAAATGTAAACGGCCTTGATGTAATTGGGAACCTGTGAGATGATCATAAATGCCGATTTGAATTAAATTTAGCAATTTTTCCCACAACTTTACACAGTTCATTCGCTCAAAGTATCTTTGCGGGATGAAACTATTTATTACCGGCATATCAACCGATGTTGGCAAAACCGTGGCGTCGGCCATTGTGGTGCAGGCGCTCGGTGCCGATTATTGGAAGCCCGTCCAGGCCGGCGATCTCGATAATACTGACAGCCACAAGATCCAGGCGTGGACCCGTGCAGGCAAAATATTCCCCGAAGCCTATCGGCTGAACACGCCCGCATCGCCACACCACGCGGCCAAATTGGATAACGTTCAAATCAATTTAGACCAGATCCTTGAGCCGGTTACCCAAAACCACCTCGTGATCGAAGGCGCAGGGGGCTTGCTGGTACCCCTGAATGATACCGCTACAATCGCCGACCTGATAAAACCCGACTACCGCGTCATTGTTGTCTCGCGTTATTATCTGGGAAGCATCAGCCACACGCTGCTCACTGTCGGGGCGCTCAAAACCCGAGGCGCCGACATCGCCGGAATCATATTTAACGGCGAGCCAAACCCGGCCACCGAAGAGGCCATTTTGTCGCGCACCCGGTTGGCCGTAATCGGGAGGATCTTGCCCGAGGCCGAAATTAATCCCGACGTAATCTCAAAATATGCCGACGCCTTCCGGCCCAATCTCCTAAAACTCGCCGATGGAAAAATTTGACATCCTCGCCGCCGACGCCCGGTATCTCTGGCATCCGTATACCCAACACGCCACCGCGCCCACGCCGGTTCCAATCGTACGCGGTGAGGGTGCGTTGCTTTGGAGCGAAGATGGCACCCAATACATCGACGCGATCGCCTCCTGGTGGGTAAACCCCTTCGGGCATTCCAACCGCTACATTGCCGATGCCATCTATAAGCAGCTCACCACGCTGGAACACGTCCTCTTTGGCGGTTTTACGCATGAACCTGCGGCGCGGCTGGCCACACGCCTGATTCCGATGTTGCCATCCAATCAGCAAAAGTTGTTTTTTAGCGATAATGGTTCAACCGCCGTTGAGGTTGCCATCAAGGCCTCACTGCAATTTTGGTACAATCGGGGCGAGAAAAACAAAACCGTGATTGTCGCCTTTGAAGATGCTTTTCACGGCGATACTTTTGCCGCGATGGCCGCCAGCGGGATCTCGCTCTACACCCAGGCCTTTAACGGAATGTTCATTGAGGTCCGAAGGATTCCAGTTCCCACCGAGGGGCGTCAGCAGGAGAGTTTTCAGGCACTTTTGAAGGCCATTGAACCCGGCGACGTGGCTGCGTTTATTTTTGAGCCATTAGTTTTAGGCGCCGCCGGCATGGTCATGTACAAGCCCGAAGCGCTGGGTCAACTAATAAAAATCTGTAAAGAACATCAGGTTCTTACCATCGCCGACGAAGTCATGACCGGATTTGGGAAAACAGGGAAAAATTTTGCCTGCGACTATCTGTCAGAACGGCCAGACATGATGTGCCTCTCCAAGGCGCTCACCGGCGGAACAATCCCTATGGCCATCACCACTTTCACCCAGGAGATCTTTGACGGATTTTTTAGCGACGACATCAACAAGGCGCTTT
This sequence comes from Bacteroidota bacterium, assembly GCA_023437485.1. GTDB lineage: Bacteria > Bacteroidota > Bacteroidia > Flavobacteriales > Flavobacteriaceae > Flavobacterium. The sequence continues at coordinate 3,946 of JAEZGB010000001.1, read as the reverse complement.
TCCACGGGCACACCTTCACCGCCAATCCAACGGGTTGCGCCGCTGCCCTGGCCAGCCTTGATCTGTTGCAAAACGAACAAACCCGCCGGGACATTGACCGAATTGCCAAAAGGCATCAGCTTTTCGCATCGGAGCTTAGCGAGCACCCGCGAGTTGCCGCCGTCCGGACTTTGGGGGTGATCCTGGCACTGGATTTAAAGTCTGACTCCAAGCAGGAATATTATGGAACGCTTCGGAACCGGCTTTATGACTTCTTTATTTCGCAGGGTGTGATCCTGCGTCCGGCGGGCAGCACCCTGTACATCCTGCCGCCTTACATCATAGAAGACAAACAATTAGACAAAATTTATGAAACCGTCCGTTTGGCGTTGCAAAAAATAGGATAAATTTAGTTTACTAATCGTCCTGTTTTATGATCCACCCTGATACTGAACTCAGGTTCATCAACGACATCATCGGCTATGGTGTCGTGGCCAAGAAATTGATTCCAAAAGGTACGATCACATGGGTGCAGGATGAGCTGGATCAGGTCTTCCCTCCAGAGCGGGCGGCAAGCGTTTCGCCCGAGATGCTCCGGCACCTGGAAACCTACTGCTATACAAACGGCGCCGGCGACAAAATCCTCTGCTGGGACAACGCGAAATACGTGAACCATTCGTTCAGGCCAACGTGCATGTCAACGGCGTATGATTTTGAGATTGCCCTGCGCGACATTCAACCCGGCGAGCAACTGACTGACGACTACGGCTACCTCAATGTCGAAGAGCCTTTCGAGGCCGTAGACGAAGGCACTGACCGCAAGGTGGTTTACCCTGATGACCTGTTAAATTACCACCAGTATTGGGACGCGCTGGTACGGGATCGGCTAAAGGACATCGCATCGGTACCGCAGCCGCTGCAAATGTACATTCCGAAACAAACCTGGTCCGAATTCACCCAAGTAATGGAAGGCCGGCAACCGCTCCGTTCAATTTTAACCTGCTATTTTGACCCAACCCGCCGCGCCACCGGTTAAATAGCCGTAATTTTGCACCAAAATCCGGCCTTGCAAAAAGTATCCATCACCGCCATCGAGTCGCTTTCCCCGTTGGGCAATTCCCAACGCGAGATCTGGCAGTCATACCTTAACGACGATCATTGTTTGGCTTTCGCCGAAGGTGACTGGTGGGCGCCGGTAAGTGAGTCGTCGACCCGGGAAATTGCGCAATTGACTGAGGCAGGTTCTCGTCTCAAAAACCTTGATCCCACCGTACTGTTTGCCATAGCGGCCTCGCGCCGGGCGGTTATGGCTGCCGGATGGAACACTGATTTCGGGATCAACATTGGTTCCTCGCGCGGGGCGACCACCCTTTTTGAGAAACACCATTCCCAATTCCTGCAAACCGGCCGTGCAGCCACGCTGGCCTCACCCGTTACCACGCTGGGCAATATCTCGTCCTGGGTGGCGCAGGACCTGAAGGCCACGGGCCCGGAAATCTCACATTCCATCACGTGTTCCACTTCGCTTCACGCGCTTTTAAACGGGATTGCGTGGGTCAATTCAGGAATGGCCGAAAGATTTTTGGTAGGCGGCAGCGAGGCTCCGCTCACGCCTTTTACCATCGCGCAGATGAAGGCGCTCAAGATTTACGCGCGCACTGAAAGTGACTTTCCCTGCCGCGCGATGGATTTTGGCAAGAAAACAAGCGCAATGGTACTGGGCGAGGGTGCCAGTGTATGTACTCTGCAACCGGGCACCGACGAGAACTCGCTCGCGGTTATTGCTGGTGTTGGTTTTGCCACCGAGGCAACGGATCACGCCACGGCAATTTCGGCGCAAGCCAACTGCTTTCAAAAATCAATGGCCATGGCATGTGGCAACAGCATACCTGATCTAATTGTGATGCACGCGCCCGGAACCCTGGCCGGGGACAATGCCGAGCACGCCGCCATTCAGGCTGTTTTTGGCCAAAACCTTCCGCTGCTCACCACCAATAAATGGAAAATGGGCCACACCTTTGGCGCCTCGGGGATGTTCTCAATCGAGTTTGCGATCCTGATGATGAAGCACCGGTATTTTATCGGGATTCCGTATTTGGACATGCCTTCAAGGCCCGCAAAAATTGACAGCGTCCTGGTGAATTCAGTCGGGTTTGGCGGCAATGCGGTAAGTGTTCTTTTGGAAAGGCCATAAAAAAAGCCCGCTTTCGCAGGCCTTTTAATTTTAGTTAAGGTTCCAGGATCACGATTTTCCGGCTGACCATCGCGCTGTTTTCAAAAGTCGCGATCACCAATACCGCGGTTCCCGGGGTGTCCAACACCGTTGATTCAAGCATCGTTGCACCCCTGGCGTCGATGGTCATGAGTTTTTTGCCGGTCATGTCAAAGATTTCGACAGTCTTTAACGGTTGCGCCGCCTTAACGGCAATCCTGCGCGATTTGGCCAGGATCACTGTCTTGTTCTCCACCAGGTCAATATCGGGGTTGGAAAGCGCCTGTGTGGTAAAACGCAGCTCAAAGCGCGTATTGTCGGTCACGGGCTGGGTGGTAAAGCTGAACGGTCCGCTTCGCAGATCATGGTACGTTCCGGTAGTGTTGTCAAATAAATAGACATCCTGGCCTTCAAAAAACCCGTCAAACTGCTCGAGTTTGATGTCAAATGTTCCGGCAATCGAGGTCATATATCCAAGGGGAACTGCGTCGGCAGGCGAGAAGGGCAACGCACGGCCCTGGATGGCCAGGTTAATACTGTCCAAAACTGAATAAATCGCCATCACATTTCCAGCCGGGAAGGTCTTGCCGTCATACGCACGGTCAAGCCCGTTTGTAGCTCCGGTGATGTAGCCCAAAAGCGTTTCGTCATAAGCTTGCTGCGCGTTTGAGATACTAATCCAGATGCGATTCTTTTCAAGGGCACTTTGCGAATCAGTAGGTTCTCCGCCCCTAAAGAATTGCGAATTGTTGTGATGGCCCTTTGCCCTCATCGAGTTCTTAAAATAAATTTGGTGGTTGCCTTCCTGCAGCGCCTCGATAAAAAAGCCCTGTCCGGAAGCAATTTTACCCACCGGCGCCACTGAACTGTTCACTGCGGCGGTGGCCGTCTTCACCCCGCCCGTCACATTGTATTTAGCGTAGTCGTCGCGGGTGTAGTTGTAGAGGTTGCTGCCCGAATTCTGCATGCTGATGGCCGTGTTGTGCGTCCAAAGGTAAATGGTGCCGCCGATGTAGGGGACGTTGTCAGGATCGGTCAGGAAAATATCAGCGTCAATGGCCGATGGGAACGGGTTCCCAATCAGGTTGAACGCCCCGGCCGATTTATTGACCGTCACGGCAACCGTTCCCGTATTGGGCACACCGGTAAAAGTGGCCTCGATGATTTGCGGTGTGGAATAATTCAGGTTGGAAGGCGCGCGGGAAATATAACCGCGTGCCGGTGCCATGATGGTGGCCGCGGTCTGCTGGACGTAATTGTTCACCGCGGGATTAAAAAGATAGTAAAGCGATGGTGTTCCCAGTACATTGAGCGGGGCGCCGGTCACCGGCGATGACCAGTACGTATAATCGTGTTGTTTTAGCGGCGTAGTCTTGCGCTTGACGGTGATCATCCCAGTATGCTGGGCGTCCTGGTCGTTTTGGACCAAAGCGCCTTTGTCCTTGATCAGCAGGGTTCCATTAATAGAGATGTCGTGTTCCACTTCAATATAATGCCCGCTCTCAATGCTTACCGAATAGCCTGTATTCACCACCAATTCACAGCATTTGAAGCTATTTGTTGAGGTTGAATAATCACCGTTGATGATGGCTTTCTTTTCCAGGTTTGGCAATCCATTGCTCCAGGTGGTTCCGTTCCAGGTTGTGGTTCCGGGGCATCGGGGAATTGAAAATTCATCGGCACCGATATCAGGTGTTGCCTGGCGCGGTTCTCCATCGATATCGTCCAAAACCTGTGCGAGGGGCGTTCCCAGGT
>JAEZGB010000051.1 GCA_023437485.1 Bacteroidota bacterium | reverse complement strand
ACCTTGCACAGGGGTTGGGAAAATGCCTTGAGTTTTTCCAGTGCGCTGTGGCTTCGGGAGTACTGGAAAAGCGAGATCGAGGTGACCAGTACAATTGCCCCGGCCAAAAACAACGCGTCCGAATATTCGCCGCTGATAAAATATATGGCCGATGCAACCGCAAGCAAAATCACCATGGGATCAGTGACGGTGTGTTTCAGGATCTGTACAAATCCGTTGGTCGAACGGCTTTCAACAAGGTTCTGCCCGTGCTTTTCACGCGAGGCGATAACCTGTTGGGCTGAGAGGCCTTGAATGTTGAAATGGGATTGCACCGACTGAAAATATTTAGGTAAACATAAAATTTAATCGGCAGAATAGCGAATGCGCGTGCGGCAAAAATTTTGGTTGATTATTCATTGCCAATTATTTTTGATCTTTGCCAAATGGAATTTTCGTCAAAATTACTAGAGAACGCCGTAGCCGAAATGTCCCGGCTTCCCGGAATTGGCAAACGCACCGCATTGCGTTTGGTACTCCACCTCCTGCGCCAGCCCGCCGAGCAATCGGAACTGCTTTCCCAGGCGCTTACCTCTCTGCGAAACGATATCCGGTATTGTTCCGGATGCCACAATATTTCGGATACTGGATTATGCGACATCTGCGCCAATAAATCACGGCAACACGGCGTTGTTTGTGTGGTTGAGGACATCCGCGATGTCATGGCGATTGAAAATACCGGCCAGTACCGGGGACTTTACCATGTTTTGGGCGGGAAGATTTCACCCATTGACGGTGTGGGCCCTTCGCAGCTCAACATCGGCTCATTGGTAGAGAAGGTGCACGCAGGCCAGATATCGGAAGTGATTTTTGCCTTGTCGCCCACCATGGAAGGCGATACGACCAATTTTTACATCTATAGGCAAATCCGGGAAACGGGCGTTAAGACCTCGGCCATTGCGCGCGGGATTTCGGTGGGGGATGAGCTCGAGTATGCCGATGAGGTCACCCTGGGCCGGAGCATCCTGCAGCGCGTGCCTTTTGAAAACGCTCTTCGCGGCCAATAGCCCGTTTTGATTTTCTAAATGAAAAGTTATCTTTGTTTGCTAAATACCGTTTCATGAACAAAATTGCTGCCCTGTTCCTGCTGATTTCAGGGATTTTAATTACCTCGTGCGTTCCCGTGCGGGACCTGGCTTATTTGCAGCAAAAGGACGGTGCCGTTGCCGCTCATGCCGTTAGCGAAGTTGCTTCAAAACCCTATCGGCTCCAAACCAATGACATCATCAACGTCACCATACGCGCCATTAAACCCGAGTTGGTTGAGATTTTCAATTCGGTGAACGCCAGGCAAAGCAACCAAACCGATGAATCGCTTTATTTTAACGGCTATACGGTTGACGATCACGGCAATATCAGGCTTCCCGTCCTTGGCGAGGTTAATGTCCTGGGATATACCCTGGATGAGGTTCGCCAAAGAGTTGAGCAATTGCTACTTGAACGCGAATTCACTGAACAGGCGCAGATTTTTGTGACGGTCAAACTTGCGGGGTTTCGATATACGATCAATGGCGAGGTCGGCCAGCCCGGTTCAAAAATCCTCATGCAGGAAAAGGTCAATATGCTTGAGGCCGTGGCCAATGCGGGCGATATCACCATTACCGGCGACCGCAAAAGGGTGGCGCTGATCCGGCAATATCCGCAAGGAACGGAAATCCATCACATTGACCTGACCGATGTCAGGGCCATCGAATCGCCTTATTTTTATTTGCAACCCAATGACTACGTTTATGTAAAGCCGCTTCCGCAAAAAACCTGGGGAACCGGCACAACGGGCGTCCAGTCATTTACCACAATCATCTCAGTTCTGACACTCATCACAACCACGGCGCTCCTATTTACGCGATAACCTATGCTCGACAACAAAGACTTCGGTTTTTTGGAATCCCACAACAACTTTGATTTCAAGGGTTTCCTGATCAAGACGGCCAGCTATTGGAAGTGGTTTCTGGCCAGCCTGATCTTTGCGTTTGTCATCGCGCACCAGGTCAACGTACGCAAGGAAAAAATTTATGCGATGGAAACCACCATCGCCGTCAAGGAAGAGAACAACCCGTTTTTCACCTCCACTACCAGCCTGGTTTTTAACTGGGGCGGAACATCTGACCAGGTCCAGAACATCGCCTCCACTATCCGGTCACGGTCACACAATGAGAAGGTGGTGGATTCGCTCAACTTTTTTATAGATTACCTGCGGCAGGACGAATACTATGTGCGCGATGTTTACGGCGAGATCCCGTTTTATGTTTCGCCCGACAAATCCAAAGGACAGGTACTCGACAAAATTATCAGGGTCAGGGTGATCAACGGCCGCGAGTATGAAATGACCCTGGCTTTTGATGCGCCCAGTGTGCAGCTCATTCATTATAACAATGGAAGCCGAAGCCGGACCGCAGTGGCCCCGGGGGAATTCATCCGCAAATACCGATTTGGCCAGGATGTGGAACTTCCGTTTTTGAACATGCGGTTGGACCTGAACCAAAGCGCCGATGCCGTTGCCGGGCAGGAGTACATGATCCGTTTTCGGAATTTTGACGACGTGGTGCAGCGCTACCAGGGCATCAAGACCGATATCAATGACAAAGCCGCATCGATCATTATGCTGTCGCTGCAGGGAACCAACAAGGCCCGGATGGTGGATTACCTCAATACCACGGTGGGCGTACTGATCAAGACCCAGTTGGACCGCAAAAACCAGTTTGCCACCAATACCATTGATTTTATTGACGAAACCCTCGCTGACCTGGACCGCCAGCGCAAAGCTTCGGAAGATGAAATTCGCGATTTTTCACGTGGCAAGAACATCACCCAGATTGAGGGCGACGGCTCGCAGTATTCCACCCGGTTGCTTGAGTTGGATTCGCAACGCGACATGCTGCAAAGAAAACTCAAATACCTTTCATCGCTTAGCGAATATCTTCAAAAAACCAATGATTATTCAAAATTGCCCGCGCCGGCCGTGGCGGGAATTGAAGATCCGAATATCAATGCAAACGTTAGTAAGATCATCAATCTTTCAACCGAACGCGCTGAGCTTGCCTATACGGTAAAAAGCGAGCAGCGGTTCAAGGATTTTGACAACCAGATAGAATCGCTCAAACGCGTTTTGCTGGAAAACGTGCGTACGGCCCGCGGGCCTATCGAATATGACCTGAGCATCGTGAACAGCCGAGCCGGAGCGCTGCAGGGCGAGATAAGCAAATTGCCTACCGAACGCCAGGAATACCTAAAAATCCAGGGCCGGTACCTGCTTACCGACAATGTCATCAATTCCTTTTTGGCCAAACGGCAGGAAGCCCAGATTGTTCGTGCGGCCAACCTGCCCGACGTGCAGTTTATTGATCCGGCAAAGGATATCGGCAAAGGGCTTATCGGGCCCAACACCAGCGTGAATTATATTTTGGCATTTTTTCTCGGGCTGATCATTCCGTTGATGTTCGTGTTCGGGATTTTCTTTATCGAAAATTCGATCCTCAACACCGATGATATTCTCAAACTCACCAAAATCCCCATCATCGGGGTGGTTGTAGTAAAGCACAACCGGTCTAACCTTTCGGTATTCGAGAGGCCAAAATCGGCCCTTGCCGAGTCCTTCCGCGCGATCCGGTCATCGCTGCAATTCCTCTACAAAAAGCAAAGCACCACTGGTTCCCGAACGCTGATGCTCACCTCGTCAATTTCAGGTGAGGGGAAAACTTTCTGCTCCATCAACATCGCCACGGTATTTGCCATGAGCGAGCGAAAGAGCGTCATTGTGGGGCTTGATTTGCGCAAGCCAAAGATTTTTGACGATTTCAATATCCGCAATGACAATGGCGTGGTGAATTATCTCATCGGGCAAAAGACCGTGGACGAGGTAATCCAGACCACGCACATCCCGTATTTGGACGTGATCACGTCGGGGCCCATCCCGCCAAACCCATCGGAACTTTTGATAGGCGAGGCGATGGACCGCTTTATGGAAGAACTCAGGTCAAGGTATGACTACATAATTTTGGACACCCCGCCGGTGGGGCTTGTGTCCGATGCCATCGAACTGGCCCAGTACGCCGACGTAACACTGTACATCATGCGTCAGAATTACACCAAAAAAGACATGATCACTTTGCTCAACAACCGGCACAAGCGCGGAGAGCTCAACAACATAAGCATTGTTTTTAACGGATATGAAAACAAGGCCAAATACGGTTCAGGTTACGGCTATGGCTATGGCTACGGCTATGGTTACGGTTACGGAACCTATGCCCAGGGCTACCATGAAGATGAGGAGCCACGCGGCATTTTCCAGAAACTCGCCCGAAAGTTCTCGCGTCGGGGGAGGCGATCGGAATAACATAAGGAATTAATTTTTAGAATCCTCAGCCGCACTAGCGGGCGAAGGATTTTAAATTCGCAATCAACTTACTGACGACCGACGACTGACAACTGACGACTGACAACTGACAACTGACGACTGACAACTGACAACTGACGACTGACAACTGGCAACTAACAACTAGCAACACAACAAAAATGCCTCAACAAACCATACTTATTACCGGCGGCGCCGGATTCATCGGTTCAAATCTTTGCGAACATTTTTTAAACAAAGGGTACCGGGTGCGCTGCCTGGACAATTTTGCCACCGGGCACCGGCACAATTTGGCGTCTTTTGAGTTTAATCCGGACTTTACGCTTATTGAAGGTGATATTCGCAACCCAGCAGATTGTCACCGCGCCATTGAAGGCTGTGATTTTGTACTGCACCAGGCGGCACTGGGCTCAGTTCCGCGATCCATCAATGATCCCGTGACCAGTAATGAGGTCAATGTTTCAGGTTTTTTAAACATGCTGGTTGCGGCCCGCGAGGCCGGTATCAGGCGTTTTGTTTACGCGGCCAGTTCGTCAACTTATGGTGACTCAAAAGAATTGCCCAAAGTTGAGGATGTCATTGGCAAACCGCTTTCGCCGTACGCGATCACCAAGTATGTCAATGAGCTATACGCCGATATTTTTTCCAAAACCTACGGGCTTGAGTGCATTGGGCTTCGTTACTTCAATGTTTTTGGGCGACGCCAGGATCCCAACGGCGCCTATGCGGCCGTTATCCCAAAATTCGTATCGCAGTTAATCAAAGGCGAAAGCCCCGTAATCAACGGCGACGGGAATCATTCCCGGGACTTTACCTATATTGACAATGTAGTCCAGATGAACGAACTCGCGATGACTACCCAAAATCCGGAGGCCGTTAACACGGTGTACAATACCGCTTTCGGCGATCGCAATACGCTGAACAACCTTGTGGCCCTGCTCAAGGAGTTCCTTTCCAAACACGATCCCGCCATTGCAGGCGTGCAACCCATTCATGGGCCCGCGCGTGCAGGCGATATTCCGCACTCGCTGGCAAGTGTTGACAAGGCAAAAAAACTGTTGGGGTATGAGCCGCGCTACTCGTTTCGGGAGGGTTTGCAGGAGGCCGTGGAATGGTACTGGGAAAACCTGCGTTAGCCTAAAGGGGAAAAAACTATATTTGCACCCAGAATTCAATTAGATGAAAATTAGCAAGATTTGTTGCATCGGAGCCGGGTACGTGGGAGGCCCCACAATGGCCGTGATTGCGCAAAAATGTCCTGATATCCAAGTCACGGTGGTGGACTTGAACGAGAAACGCATCGCCGCCTGGAATGATCCGAATGTTGACAATATTCCCATTTATGAGCCGGGGCTGAGCGATATCGTGGCCGAGTCGCGCGGCAGGAACCTGTTTTTCTCTACCGATGTTGACCAGGCCATCCACGATGCGCAGCTTATCTTTATTTCAGTAAATACCCCGACGAAAACATACGGCTCAGGCAAGGGAATGGCCGCTGACCTCAAGCATATTGAGCTTTGCGCGCGGCAGATTGCCAAGGTGGCCAAGGATGACAAGATCGTGGTGGAAAAATCCACGCTTCCCGTAAGGACCGCCGAGGCCATTAAAAGCATCCTGGACAATACCGGCAACGGAGTCCAGTTCCAAATTCTTTCAAATCCCGAGTTCCTTGCCGAGGGTACCGCTGTCCAGGATCTATTAAACCCGGACCGCGTACTTATTGGTGGCGATACCACGCCGGAAGGGCAAAAGGCCATTCAGGCACTGGTGGATGTTTATGCCCATTGGGTGAACCCCGACAGGATTTTGACCACCAATGTCTGGTCGTCGGAGCTGTCCAAACTCACTGCGAATGCCTTCCTGGCCCAGCGTGTGTCATCAATCAACGCGCTGTCGGAACTTTGTGAAAAAACCGGCGCCGACGTCAATGAAGTGGCCCGCGCCATCGGGATGGATTCGCGCATCGGTCCCAAGTTTTTGAAGGCATCGGTTGGATTTGGCGGATCGTGTTTCCAAAAGGACATTCTCAATTTGGTTTACATCGCAAAATCATTCGGGTTGAATGAAGTAGCCGATTATTGGGAACAGGTGATCATCATGAACGACCATCAAAAACGGCGGTTTTCAAAAAACATCGTCACCACGCTCTACAATACCGTTGCCGACAAAAAAATCGCGTTCCTGGGCTGGGCTTTTAAAAAGGACACCAATGACACGCGGGAATCGGCGGCGATTTACGTGGCCGATGACCTGATCAATGAGATGGCAACCATTGCCGTTTATGATCCCAAAGTTTCCTGCGAGCAGATCCTGTCAGACCTGAATTATCTCGGAACGCGTGAAGCTCAAGCCAACCGGCGCAGCGTAGAATCATTTGACAGCGCGTATGAAGCCTGCCACAATGCCCATGCGGTAGCGGTGCTCACGGAGTGGGACGAGTTCCGCGAGCTGGATTGGCAACATATATATGACAACATGCAAAAACCGGCCTTTGTATTTGACGGCCGAAACCTGCTTGACGGTAAGAAACTTTCCAAAATGGGCTTTGTATACCAGTCAATAGGATCTTGATTATGAATAAAATTGCCATTATAGGATTGGGATATGTGGGATTGCCTCTTGCAAGGCTTTTTGCCACAAAATATCCTGTTGTAGGATTTGATATCAACCGCCAGCGTATCGCCGAACTCAGGTCTGGCGTCGATGCGACGCTCGAGGTTGAAGACGACGTGCTCCGCGCGGTGCTAAAAGAACAGCCTGATCAGGAGAATGGCCTGTTTTGCAGCGCCGATGTGCAAGACATCGCTGACTGCAACATTTTCATCATAACCGTGCCCACGCCGGTTGACAAAAACAACCGTCCTGACCTCACGCCGCTGTACAAGTCAAGCGAAACGGTTGGCAAGGTGCTCAAAAAAGGGGACATTGTCATTTACGAATCAACCGTATATCCCGGTGTGACCGAAGACGAATGTGTCCCGGTACTGGAACGGGTGAGCGGTTTCAAGTTTAATCAGGATTTCTTTGCCGGATATTCTCCCGAGCGCATCAATCCCGGCGACAAGCAGCACACGGTCGAGAAAATTCTAAAGGTTACGGCCGGCTCTACGCCTGAAATCGGGCAAAAAGTTGATCAACTTTACAAATCGGTAATCGAGGCCGGAACGCACCTGGCCCCCACCATCAAGGTCGCCGAGGCCGCCAAGGTCATTGAGAATTCCCAGCGCGACATCAACATCGCCTTTGTCAATGAACTCGCCAAAATATTTAACCTTCTGGGAATTGACACGCACGCGGTTTTGGAGGCCGCGGGCACCAAATGGAATTTCCTTCCGTTCAGGCCGGGGCTTGTGGGCGGGCACTGCATTGGTGTCGATCCCTATTACCTGGCCCAAAAAGCTCAGGAAGTAGGCTATCATCCTGAAATCATCCTGGCAGGACGGAGGCTCAATGACTCAATGGGCGAATATGTCGCATCGCAGGTGGTCAAACTGATGATCAGGAAGGGCATCGCCATTAACGGTGCCAAGGTCCTGATGTTGGGTATCACCTTCAAGGAAAACTGCCCCGACGTTCGGAATACCAAGATTGTCGATGTGGTGCGTGCGTTGCAGGATTATGGCATCGAGGTTTCCATCTTTGATCCGTGGGCCAATCCTCAGGAGGTCATGCACGAATACGGGCTGGCCACGCAAACCACCCTTGACGGGCGGCGTTACGATGCCCTGGTGCTTGGCGTGGCGCACGATGATTTCAAGGGTCTTGACCTTGCCGCGATGCGCAATGGAAACAGTGTACTGTATGACGTAAAAGGTATTTTGGGCAACAAAGCCGACGGCCAATTATAACAACATGAACATTCTCATTACAGGCGGTGCAGGTTTTATTGGATCACATGTGGTGCGACGATTTGTGAACCGGTACCCATCATACAATATCGTCAACCTGGACCTTTTGACCTACGCCGGCAACCTTGAGAATATTGCCGATATCCAGAATGCTCCCAATTACACTTTTGTAAAGGGCGACATCTGCGACGAGGCCTTCGTCAACGCTTTATTTGAGCAGTACCGGTTTGACGGTGTCATCCACCTGGCCGCAGAGTCACACGTGGATCGCTCGATAACTGATCCGCTTGCGTTTGTCAGGACCAATGTTATCGGGACCATGAATCTTTTGAATGCGTGCCGAAGGGATTGGAAAGATTTTACCGGCAAGCGATTTTACCACATTTCAACCGACGAAGTGTACGGAACCCTTGGCGCTACAGGGCTTTTCACCGAAGAAACCCCGTATGCTCCCAACTCGCCTTATTCGGCCTCAAAGGCATCGTCCGATCATTTTGTACGGGCTTATGGCGAAACCTACGGGCTTCCCTACGTGATTACAAACTGTTCCAATAATTACGGGCCAAATCATTTTCCGGAGAAGCTCATTCCGCTTTTCATCAATAACATCATCAATGGCAAGCCGCTGCCGGTCTATGGCGATGGCAAGTACACCCGTGACTGGCTTTATGTAGAAGACCACGCGCGCGCCATCGATCTTGTTTACCATAAGGGCGAAAACCACCAAACCTATAATATCGGCGGATTCAACGAGTGGCAGAACATTGACCTTGTAAAACTTTTGTGCCAGTTGATGGATCAGAAACTTGGCCGGGAAAAAGGCGAGTCGGAACGACTGATCACCTATGTGACCGACCGTCCCGGACATGACCTGCGTTACGCGATCGATGCCTCGAAGATCAACCGCGAACTGGGCTGGTCGCCATCGGTTACTTTTGAACAGGGGCTTGCCAGGACCATTGACTGGTACCTTTCCAATCCGGAGTGGCTGGCGCACGTGACCAGTGGAGAGTATGCGGAATACTACGACAAACAATACCAAAGATGAAAAAGGGATTTTATTCTACCTACGTACTCTGGCTCATACCCGCGCTGATGCTTTTCTTTTTTGCGCGCAATGTGGTACTGAGCTCCACCAGTTACATGGATTCCTGGATGGGCGGCGGCATGCGGATGTTTGGCAAGGTTGATAAAATGCTGTACCGGGTGGCCGGGTTCCATGCCCAAGCCGATGGCAAAACCTACTTTGTGAACTTCAGGAACGTCCCGTCATTTTCAGCCAAGGACACTTATTTGAGGGTAATGCCCACTGACGAGCGCCTGGCCGAAGTCATGAAAGCCGCTGCGGCTACGCGCTGGTGTGTTGACCCCGCCACCGGAAAAGTCCGGGCCTGTGACGATGACCAGCAAAGCAATGCGGTTCCCCTGAATGATCTTGAAATCAAGTACATGGTGGTTTACAAAACCGCGTTTGATTGTGATACCCGTAAAGTTTCCCTTGAACCCATAAACCGCTATCCAAAATGATAAAGGACTACGCTGCCAGGCTCGAGCGTTTTTTTGGGGACCGCGAGCTCTATCTGGAGATCAGCCTGAAAATGGTGCTGGTCATGCTACTGCTTTTTGTAAACGACATCCCATGGCCCAACATGGTGGTACCGCTTTTGGTGGTGCCGGGAATACTGGTTCGGCGCATCTTGTTCAGCCCGTATTACTGGCTGGGAATTTCGCTGGTCTTTGTACTTTTTTACCTGATTTTGGGGCTTCAGCAATACTTGCCCAACCACAAGTATAACTTTGCCTTCCTGGTCATGGCCGTTACCATTGCGTTGTTCGCGCGCCGTGCCGGTGAAGACTGGCCAAAACTTTTGCGCAAACTCTCACGGTGGGTTATCGGGTTTTGTTTTTTGTATGCCACCATCGGAAAATTTCTGGCGCCCGAGTTCCTTGACGGCTCCTTTTTTGAATTTACATGCCTTACTGACGAGCGGTTCCACGGGATGACCAGCGTGCTTACGGGAATCGGCACTACCGAACTGTACGGCGGCTACCAAAGTTTCATGCAGCTCTTGTCTACCACTGATCCTTCAATGCAGGTGAGCGTTCTTTCCAACCCCATGCTCAAGCCCTCGGCGCTGTTCCTGGCCTATTGGACTATCTTTATTGAAGGAATGATCGCCATCACTTACCTGGCGCCACGGGGATCGTGGCTTAACCGTCAAAGGGAATTGTTCCTGCTGGCCTTTATTGTGACCACGTATCCTATTGCGACTGTTCCCGGCTTTGCCACGTTTTTGGCCTGCGCCGCCTTTATCCAATCGTTTCACAAAGGAAAGCCCACCGTTTACAGCTTGTTCTACCTCTTTCTGTTCATGGCTATTCCATTGTTCAAGCTTCCGTTCCTTCGGATTTTTGAAATGATATTCTGATGAGCCAGCTTAAAAAGGGCGCTGCTTTGTCCTATGTCAGCATTTTGCTTACCAATTTGGTGGGTATTGTGCTCACTCCATTCATGATCCGGATGCTCGGCGACTCCGAGTACGGGCTTTATACGCTCATCGGTTCGGTCATTGGGTACATCAGTATTATGGATTTTGGCCTCAACAATACCATTGTGCGGTTTGTAGCCAAGTACCGCGCGCAGGGAGATCGCAGGGGCGAGGAAAATTTCCTGGCGGTGACCATGATCATCTATGCGGCCATATCGGCATTGGTGGTATTGGTGGGTGTGGTTATGTACTTCAATCTTGATCTAGCCTTTGACAAGTCTTTGACCGATGCCGAGATGTATAAGGCCAAGATCATGTTCTCGATTTTGATCTTTAACCTCGCACTCACCTTGCCGGGTGGCGCATTTGCCGCCGTTTGTTCGGGTTATGAGCATTTCGTTTGGCCCCGGGCGCTCAATATTGTCAAGTATGTGGTAAGATCGGCTATGGTCGTCGGGTTGTTGCTATTGGGAGGCGACGCCATCGGCCTTGTAATCCTCGATACGGCCATGAACATCCTGGTTATCGCGCTCAATGGATATTACGTGCTTCGGCGCATCCATGTCAGGATCAGGCTGCACAATTTTGACGTTGCGATGGTCCGGACCATTTTCTCTTATTCGGTGTGGATTTTTGTATTTGCGATGGTGGGGCAGTTCCAGTGGAAAGCCGGACAGGTCATTTTAGGATCGGTTTCGGGGACGACGGCTGTGGCAATTTACGGAGTCGGGATCATGCTGGGGACGTATTACGGCGCGTTTTCGACGGCAGTTTCCGGCGTGTTCCTGCCGCGTGCCACCAAAATGACCGTACAGAATGCGACAGGTGAGGAGCTAACATCAATGATGATCAGGATAGGGCGCATTTCGTTTTTGGTCCTGCTGATGATCCTGGGCGGGTTTTTCCTTTTGGCCAGCAATTCGTGGTGCTTTGGGTAAAGAAAACCTACATTGAAGCCTGGGCAATCGCGATGATCATCATGGTGGCCTATACGCTTCCGCTGGTGCAGGCTTTTGCGAATTCGATCCTCGAGGCGCGCAGCAAATTTGCATTCAAGGCGGTGGTTTATATCCTGCTGATTGTCTTCGGAACCGTGGTGGGAACTTACCTGATAGACGATTTCGGGCTTGTGGGGCTTACGATAGGTTCAACCGGCGGATGGCTGGTGAGCCAGATCATCATGAATGTTTATTATCAGCGCGTGATCGGCCTTAATATTCCCCGATTTTTACTGGAATTATCGCGCGGGCTTTTGCCGTCATTCCTTGCCGTACTTGCCTTTGGATGGTTGATTGACAAACTTCCGGGAGAGGGCTGGCTCAACCTTGCGGCAAAAATAGCCCTGTATTCGGTCATTTATATCTTGGTAATGCTTAAATTTGGCGTCAACAAAACAGAGGCTGACATGTTCAGGTCCTCGGTACCCAAATTTAGCAAAAGGAATGTTTGAAATCAGGGGCATCCGGTTAGGTGACTCAGGGAAATCAATCCACTACGATTATTCCTTTTCAGGTTCAGCCGCACCATACTTCAGGGAAAATGAGCTTTTTCACGTCAAATATGATTGTGATATCAGCAATGTGCCCGCAGGCATCGCTTACATTCCGCTGTTGGCCAATGTGGCGCCAATCGCGTGGTTTTCGGGTTTTGACATTTCAGTCCCGGCCATTGACCGCGATTTTCTCGATGCACTGTCAGTGATTCGCAGCGAATGGGAAATCCATTATCCGCAAATTAAAACTATAAAGTCGGAGATTCGCGTTGGCGAAATTGCCTGTCACACAATTGAGAATGGAACACCTGCCATGTTGTTTAGCGGCGGTGTCGATGCCTTTGCGACTTTTTTCAGGCTTTATGACCAAATGCCCGCGCTAATCACCGTCCACGGCGCCGATATCGCCCTTGACGATCAAAAACAATGGGACAACGTGGTTCGGTTCAATCAATCGGAACCGGTCCTAAGGCCAAATTCCAAACATACCATTGCGTCCAATCTACATACTTTTCACACTTATAAAGTAGATCAATTGCTCGAGAGCCTCGCCTGGTGGGGCAACATCCAGCACGGGCTGGCGCTTATCGGGCTTACCGCGCCGCTCTCGTTTGCCAAAAAGTACGATACTATTTCGATTGCCTCGACGCGGTCATCGCACATGGAGTTCAATCCGTGGGGTTCTATGCCCGAAATTGACAACCGCATAAAATGGGCGGGAATCCAGGTCGTGCACGACGGTTTTGAGCTGATGCGCCAGGACAAGGTGGACCTTATTGTCAAATCGGCGAACGATTTGAGTACAGATGTAACGGTGCGCGTTTGTTATTCAGATGTCAAGGACGGTCTCAATTGCTCGGTTTGCGAGAAGTGCCTGCGGACGATTTTTGGAATTATCCTAACGGGCAGCGACCCACGCCGCTTCGGGTTTCAGGCCGATGCGTCGGTATATGCGAAGATTGAGAAGGCCATCGGCAAAGGATTCAAGAGCCGCGGCACGCAGTTCTTTTGGTCTGAAATGCTACAGAAAGCCAAAAGTGGCGCAAAGCCCTTTATTTTTGAAAATGCTGCCGATGAAAACGCATCGGTACAAAATATACTCACGCTGATCGCACAAGGCGAAAAGGCGGGCCTCATCGTCCCCTCGGGGATGCAAAAATTTAAACACGTGCTGATCAACCGGTACCCGAAACTCTTCGGTGCCTACCTCAAGATCCGCCGCGCGATATGATTATGAAATACGGACTTTTAACATACGAGGAGAACGCGAAGTTCTTTAACGTGGGCGACAACATTCAGAGCCTTGCCGCCAAACAGTATTTGCCACGGGTTGATGAATTCATAAACCGCGAAGAACTTGGCGCCTACAAGGGCGGCCCCACCAAGGTAATCATGAACGGCTGGTTCACGCACAACATCCACAATTGGGTGCCCTCGGACGACATCGATCCGCTGTTCGTGTCGTTCCACATCAACAACACCGCCGCGCCGTACATGCTCAGCGAAAAGGGAATCGCCTATCTCAAGAAGCACCAGCCCATTGGCTGCCGCGATCAGTTCTCGGCCGATACGCTCAAGGCTAAGGGCATCGACGCCTATTTTACGGGCTGTTTGACCCTGACTTTGGATACTTATAAAGTGGACGATTCGCTTCGCGGTGATGACATCTACATCGTCGATCCGCTTTACAGCTATCCTTCGTGGGAAAAAGTCACCTACAATTACAAGCGTTTTTTGCGCAGCATCCAGAACGGCAAGATCTTCCGCCTGGGCGACAAGAAGAAACACCTGAAGCGCTTTATTGACGAAGACCTGCTCAAATCGGCGATTTACGTCAACCAGGAACCACCGGCCGGAAAATACACCGATGCCGAGAAATTCGCGATGGCCGAAGACCTTTTGCACAAGTACGCCAAGGCCAAACTCGTGATCACCTCACGCATCCACTGCGCGCTGCCGTGCCTGGCGATGGGTACGCCGGTGATCTTTGTCAACGGTTTTGATTCGTTTGTTGATTCGTGCCGATTTGACGGCATTCTCGAGCTCTTTAACCGCATCGACATCGACGCCAAGACAGGAAATTACACCGCTAATTTTGCGCTCGAAGGCAAGATTGGCCGCGATACCAAAGTCCGGAACCTCGGAAAGCACCATGCGCTGGCCGAGCCGATGAAGGAAAAATGCAGGGCGTTTATTGCCGCTGACCAAGGCCTATGATTCCAAAAATAGTACATTACTGCTGGCTTAGCGATGACCCGTTCCCTGAGAGTATCCAAAAAACCATGGATTCCTGGCGCGAGAAATTGCCGGGCTACGAGTTCATGCATTGGGACCTCAAGCGGTTTCCGCTGGAAAAAAGCCAGTGGGTGCGCGAGGCATTCCAGGCCAAAAAGTACGCCTTTGCTGCTGACCTGATTCGGCTGTACGCCGTTTACCATCATGGCGGAATCTACATGGATACCGATGTGGAGGTAGTCAAACCGTTTGACGATTTGCTGCACCTGCCTTATTTTGTGGGTTCGGAAGGCGAGGGAATTGTCGAGGCCGGAATTTTTGGTGCCCAAAAGAACTGCCGCTGGGTGGGGCTTTGCCTGGACCATTACAGGGATCGCGTCTTCAAACAACCTGACGGTAGTTTTGACATGCAAACGCTTCCGCGGATCATGATGGCGCAAATCAAGCCGCATTACACCATCGTCGAGGAACCAAAAGGGCGCACTTTGCCTTATCCCGAGGACAAGCTCATCATGTTCCCCAAGGATTATTTCTGCGCCAAGAACCAGGGCACCGGAATCGTCACAAAAACACCAAATACCTATACGGTCCATCATTTCGCCATGTCCTGGAAGCCGAAGAGCCAAACGCGACTGGCCGATACCAAACGCAGGCTGATCAGTGTATTTGGCGCCGATACCGTTTACGGTCTGATCAATTTGCTCGGACTCAAAAAAATCAAGAAATGGCTGGGCCGATGAAGATTTTATATGTAACCGATCAGGTTTACTTGCACGGCGGGGCCGAGAAGATCCTGATCCAGAAGCTCAATTACTGGGCTGATGTCCTGGGTCATGAAACCGTTTTGGTTACTACCAATCAAAAGGGGCTAAAGCCTTTTGTTCACCTGAGCCAAAAAGTTGTGCTGCACGATTTGGCCATCCCTTATACTGACGGCACTTTCTATTCAAAAGCCAACTTGCAATTACTGCCGGGGCATTTCAAGAAACTTCAAAGGGCCATTGCCCATTATTCACCTGACGCGGTTTTTGTGCTTTCACAAACACTGCCAAGGTTTATCACGCCTTTTGCCGCGGGCAAAATCCCGACTTTTTACGAACTGCACACCTCGTATTACGGTTTTGAACTGGGCCGTAAGCACCTAACCGGTTTCAGGAAGCTCAAAATGCGCCTGATTTCCAGCCTTGGGAAGTGGGCCGAGTCCCGATACACCAAAGTTGTGTACCTGAATCAATGGGAGTATGATCACTTTAAACGCAGCAACGCCATCATCATCCCCAACTTTTTTGATCCCGTTCCTGAATTAAACCGTTCCAGGGAAAACCGCGTGATCTCATTGGGAAGGCTGTCTTTTCAAAAGGGGTATGATCTCCTGATCAAGGCATGGGCCATTGCGGACCAAAACATATCGGGCTGGAGCTGTGATATTTACGGCAATGGGGAAGACGCTGCCAAACTTCGCGACCAGATTGCCGGCCACCGCTTCCGCAACCCGATCACCGTGCACGCCGCTATTGACAATGTCAATGAAGTACTGGCCTCGTCATCCATTTACGCGATGAGTTCCCGGTATGAAACCTTCCCGATGGTACTCCTGGAGGCCATGTCACACAAACTTCCCATCGTGGCTTTTGATTGCCCGACCGGCCCGCGCAGCATCATGAGCGAGCAGGACGGGATCATTGTGCAACCCGATGATGTCCAGGGCTTTGCATGCGCGTTGATAAAGCTTTGCAATGATCGGCAAGTACGCGAAGTAATGGGAAACAATGGTTTTGAGAATGTCAAACGTTTCAGTCCGGCATCGGTTATGGCGATGTGGGAGAAACTCGTAATTGATAATAAAAAATGATTTTCAACTCCTTTGAGTTCATGTTTTTCCTCCCGCTGGTATTCTTCCTGTACTGGTTTGCAGCGCGTGGGAATGTCAAATGGCAAAACATTTTGCTCCTGGTGGCCAGCTATTTTTTTTACGCCTGCTGGGACTGGCGGTTTCTTTTCCTGCTGATTTTCTCCACCGTACTGGATTATTCCACCGGTCTGGCCATGCACGATGCAAAGTCGCAGGGCCAAAAAAAGTTCTGGTTCTGGCTCAGTATCATCATTAACCTGGGTTTTCTTGGAGTCTTCAAATACTACAATTTTTTTGTCGAATCATTTGCCGAGCTGGTCCGGGGCTTTGGTTTCCAGGCCGATCCTGCGACGCTGGACATCATTCTCCCGGTGGGAATTTCATTTTACACCTTTCACGGGCTTTCCTACGTTATTGATATTTACAAGGGACGGATCCCGCCCGAACGGAATATTGTAGACTACTCGGTTTTTGTAAGTTTCTTCCCGCTGTTGGTTGCCGGTCCGATAGAGCGCGCCACGCACCTTTTACCACAAATTCAGCGTCAGCGCGTCTTTGACCCGGTGCGTGCGGTTGACGGATTGCGCCAAATCCTTTGGGGATTGTTCATGAAGGTTGTTGTGGCCGACAACTGTGCCGTGGTGGTCAATGAGGTCTTTGAAAAACAGGACACCATCACGCCTTCATCACTGGCCGTGGGGGCAATTTTCTTTGCCTTCCAGATTTACGGAGACTTTTCGGGATATTCGAACATCGCTTTGGGAACCGCAAGGCTCTTTGGCGTGGAACTGCTGCGGAATTTCGCCTATCCGTATTTCTCGCGCGACATCGCCGAGTTCTGGCGCCGATGGCATATTTCACTATCGACCTGGTTTCGCGATTACCTTTACATTCCGCTTGGCGGCAGCAAGGGCGGCATGTGGATGCAGGTGCGCAATACCATCATCATCTTTGTCGTGAGCGGATTCTGGCACGGTGCCAACTGGACCTTCATCATTTGGGGTGCGCTCAATGCGCTTTATATCCTGCCGTTGGTGGTCTTCAAACTCAACAGGCGCAACACCGATATCGTCGCCGAAAACCGTCTTTTGCCCTCGGTCAAGGAACTCGGACAGATGATCATCACCTTTGCGGTGACGGTCGTGGCGTGGATCTTCTTCCGGTCGCTTACGGTTTCGGGTGCATGGGATTATAT
>JAEZGB010000133.1 GCA_023437485.1 Bacteroidota bacterium | reverse complement strand
AATTATGTTGCTCCCTAAACACCCTCACAATCTCCTCTCCATCAACCATTCCTGTCGGTGAGGCTTTCATCAAATCAAGAACCTTGTTCATCGCCGCTGGGCTCAGGCCCATGTTGATTCCGAGTTGCTTTATGGATATGTTTTCGCGTTTGTGCAGTTTCCCGTCGCAGTGCATTAGCAGGGCCAGACGGTAGAACTGGTGGATGCGCTGGGTTTCGGATTTAATGACATGGATATCCGACTGCTGCCTGAAAAGCTGGATAAATACGGGCTTTTCAATCTGCAGCTCTTGCGCGACAAGTGCCAGGAATTCCAGTTCCCTATCATGCAGCTCGCCGTCCACTTTGGCAAATTCGATCATTTCCGATAGCAGGCTCAGTTTTTCATCATAGGTGTTCATCACTATCCTTTTTTGCTAAAATATTGTTTTTAGGCCTCGGAACAAAAATTATTGTCCGCGGTTTAAATAATTGAGATAAATGCACTGGCTTATCTACCTTTAGCACTCAAAATTTCGGCGTATGAAATTAACGACAATTACAACTCTACTGCTCCTTTCCCCCGTGATTGCCTCGGCCCAGGACAGGATTTTTAAAATGAAGTCAGATTTTATAGGCGAACGATCGATCCGGATACACCTGCCGGAAAATTATGACGAATCCCGAAAGCGCTACCCGGTGCTTTATATGCACGATGCGCAAAATCTATTTGATGCCAAAACCTCGTTTGCGGGTGAATGGCGCGTTGACGAAACTCTCGACAGCCTGGATGCACAAGTTATAGTAGTGGGAATTGATCACGGTGATTCCCGGCGAATCGACGAATTGACGCCGTTTGCCAATACGGAGCACGGTGGCGGGAAGGGAAAACAATATTTGGACTTTTTGATCAAAGAACTCATGCCCAGGGTTGAGAGCGATTTCAGGACAAAGTGCGGCCGGCGCAATACCGCAATCGGCGGGAGTTCCCTGGGAGCATTGATTTCACTTTACGCCGTCCTTGAACATCCCGACAAATTTGGAAAAGCGCTTATCTTCTCGCCGTCCCTGTGGTTTACCGACGATATTTTTAAATTGGCAGAATCCGCCAAACGCATCCGCACAAAAACTTACATCCTTGTCGGAGATTCGGAAAGCAAGGGCATGGTGCCCGATTCAGAAAAGCTGATCAAAATCCTGGATCCGAAGATGAAAAAGGATGACTTACAGTTCACCGTCGTCCCGGGCGGGAAGCACAATGAAAAACTTTGGGCCACATCTTTTGCAAAGGCGTATCTTTGGTTGTTCTGACGAGAGAAGAAAGAAGAAAGAAGAAAGAAGAAAGACGAAAGACGAAAGACGAAAGACGAAAGACGAAAGACGAAAGAGGAAAGAGGAAAGTGGTTACGAGGCCAAATTAAAAGTACAAACTTCCGGTCAATTGATGCAACTGATTCCTGACCGCTGAAAGCTGATAGCAATGAACAATAACGACATATTCAAAAAACTTCGCGTGGCGCTCATGCTCCGTGATGACCAAATTATCGAAATCATGAAATTGGTGGATTTCAGGATTTCGAAAGCCGAGTTAAGCGCGTTCTTTCGCGATGAGAAACACAGCAATTATATGGAGTGCGGTGATCAGGTGCTGCGCAACTTTTTAAACGGACTGGTAATCCATTTGCGTGGAACAAAGGAAGATCCTAAAAATCCGGCCGAGATCATTGCCGCCAATAAGGCTGCAGCCACCAAGCCCTTTCCCAAAGCGATCAATACAAAATTTGCGGCTACGGGAGAAAAGAAAGCCAATAAAAAACCGGCGGGCAAGGCAGGAACATCAGGCAAGACCGCGAAGCCATCGGCCAGGAAGGAAAAGCCAACTCCAATTGTGGAAAAAGTGCGCTTTAACAACGGTAAAAAGAAGTAACCAATACACCAGAATATGGCATCAATCAATCCTTATCTGACCTTCGATGGCAATTGCGAGGAGGCCTTTAATTTTTACAAATCTATTTTTGGCGGCGAATTCCCTTATGTCGGGCGTTTCAAAGACATGCCACCCAGCGAGGGGCAGGCTGAAATGAGCCCCGAATTTGGCAATAAAATCATGCATGTTTGCCTCGCAATCGGAAACACGATGCTAATGGGAAGCGACACCTCTGATGAATTTTACAGCGACGGGAAATATACCGCCGGGAACAACATTGCGATGTCAGTCAATGTTGACAGCCGTGAGGATGCCGACCGCATTTACGATGGCCTGTCAAACGGCGGAAAAAAGACCATGCCCATGAACGATACTTTCTGGGGCGCGTACTTTGGGATGCTCACCGACAAGTTCGGCATTCAATGGATGGTAAATTATGACGATCCAGCCAAAATGCAGAAGTAACAAGATTAATGAAAATCAAAAGCCCCGAATTTCCCGGGGCTTTTCAATTATTAATTATTAATTATTAATTAATTCAGTGCTTCCTTAACGCGATCAGCCGCTTCCTGGAACTGAACCGCCGACAGGATTGGCATTCCGGAGTTGTCAATCATCTCCTTGGCCAGTTCGGCGTTGGTTCCCTGAAGGCGAACGATGATTGGAACCTTGATGCTGTCGCCCATGTTTTTGTAGGCGTCGATGACACCCTGCGCCACACGGTCACAACGAACGATTCCTCCAAAAATATTGATCAGGATCGCTTTTACGTTAGGGTCTTTCAGGATGATGCGGAAGGCGAGTTCAACACGCTTGGCATCGGCGGTTCCGCCCACATCCAAAAAGTTGGCGGGCTCGTAACCTGCGTACTTGATCAGGTCCATCGTTGCCATCGCAAGCCCGGCACCGTTTACCATGCAACCAACCGATCCGTCAAGATCCACGTAGTTCAGGCCGGCAGCCTTGGCTTCAACCTCAATTGGGTTCTCTTCGCGGATGTCGCGCATTTCAGCATATTTGGCCTGGCGGTAAAGAGCGTTGTCATCGAGATTGACTTTGGCATCAACTGCAATAATTTTATTATCCGAAGTTTTAAGGACGGGATTGATTTCAAACATCGTGGCGTCCGACCCCACATAAGCGTTATAAAGCGCGGTGACAAACTGTACCATCTCCTTGAACGCGTTTCCGCTAAGGCCAAGGTTAAAGGCGATGCGGCGTGCCTGGAAAGCCTGCAACCCTACCGATGGCTCGATTTCCTCGGTAAAGATCAGGTGAGGAGTTTTCTCGGCAACCTCCTCAATATCCATTCCGCCTTCGGTTGAATACATGATCATGTTGCGACCCTTGCCCCTGTTGAGCAAAACCGACATGTAAAACTCCTCGGGCTGGCTTTCGCCGGGATAGTAAACGTCTTCGGCAACGAGCACTTTGTGGACCTTCTTGCCTTCGGCCGAGGTTTGAGGGGTAATCAGTTGCATGCCGATGATCTGCTCAGCGAGTTCTTCAACCTGCTGAATGTTCTTGGCAAGCTTCACTCCGCCTCCTTTGCCGCGTCCGCCCGCGTGAACCTGTGCTTTGATTACGTGCCATCCGGTTCCGGTTTCGGCAGTCAGTTTCTTCGCGGCGGCAACCGCCTCCTGTGGGTTGTTGGCAACGTAACCGCGTTGAACCTTAACGCCATAGCCGGCAAGAATCTCTTTTCCCTGGTACTCGTGTATATCCATAATGAAAGGTTTGACTTTTAAAGTGCCACAAAAATAACAATTTTTTGCCCCGGATGGGCATTCGCGGGTCCCGGCCGCGCAAAATTGTTAAACCGACGGGCGCCCCGGATTCTTTTTTACCTTTGCTGCAATAGCGCAATAATGAAAAGAAGACATTTTTTCACCACCGGCTCAATGGCGGCTTTGGGTGCCGCAGTGTTTAACCCCTTCAAGGCAGATGCAGGACTGCCCGACCCCCCAACTGAGTTTGCAGGGCGAAAAGCCAAAAACATCATCCTTTTGGTATCTGATGGCATGAGCACCGGAACATTGAACATGGCCGATATGTACCTCAACCGCCAACGAGGCCGCAGCAGCCATTGGATTGATTTGTACAAAACACAAAAAGTGAGCAGGGCGCTAATGGATATGGCCTCGGCAACATCCATCGTGACTGATTCGGCGGCGGCGAGTTCATCGTGGGGCGGCGGTTTCAGGGTACCCAACAGTTCGCTGAATGTTTCGGCAACCGGTGAGCCGCATCTTCCCATTTGGCAAAAATTTAAAAAAGCGGGAAAAATGGCGGGTTGCGTAACCACGGTTCCCATTACCCATGCCACGCCGGCCGGTTTTTGCGTCAACAGCAAGAGCCGCGGAAGCCAGGAAGATATTGCACTCCAATACCTTGACCTGGGCTTTGACATTATGTTGGGCGGCGGACACAAGTACTTTGACCCGGCTGCCCGAAAAGACCGCCGCGACCTGTACGCCGATTTCACGCGCAAAGGTTATCAGGTGGCGCGCACTGCAGGTCAAATGAACGCATCGGCCAATAACAAGCCTATTTTGGGAATCTTTGCCGATGATGCCCTGCCGTATTCAGCTGATCACCAAAGCGACCACACACTTAAAGCCGACATCCCGACGCTGGCCCAAATGACACAAAAAGCCATCGACCGGATGAAGCGCCATCCCAGCGGATTTGTGCTGCAGGTTGAAGCCGGAAAAGTGGATTGGGCGGCGCATGCCAATGACGTTGCGGGGCTTATTTTTGATCAGGTGGCGTTTGACGATGCCATCAAGGTGGCGATGGATTTTGCCGAAGCCGATGGCAACACACTGGTCATTGTCACAACTGATCACGGCAACGCGAACCCGGGCGTGATTTACGGGAAGAATGCCGATGCAAATTTTGACTCGATTGCCCGTTACAGACAGACCAACGAATGGGTACTAAACCAAATAAAACCGGATTTTACAGTTTCAAAGGTGCGCGAACTGATTGAATATGCCAATGGTATTGAACTTGGCGCCGAAGATTCGCAAACCCTGCTGGGTTACTATACCAGCCTGGAGAAAGAAGAAGGGGGGCTGTACAATTACCGGAAATTGCCTTTTCGCACCTTTGCCGAAATGCAGAAAAAGTACAACTCGGTGGGATGGATCTCAATGGACCATTCGGCGGATTATGTGGAATTAGCGATGTTTGGCCCCGGCTGCGGGTTGCTTAAACCTTTTATCAAAAACACCGACCTTCATTACCTGATGCTCGCGGCGGCCGAAGTCGAGAACAAATTTTAGACAAAAGGAATCCGGGTCTAGGGCTTAGCGGAGCAAATGACCCGACTGTTTCAGGGCTTTACACTATAATGCCATTTCGCGCGAGGAAAATTACCGCGTAATGATGAACTCGCAGCGGCGATTGATCGAGTGTTGTTGCTCTGTACATGCGCTACCGCAATTGATGAGCGGTGCCGTCTCGCCATACCCCCTGGATTTAAGCCGTTTGCGGTTAATTCCGCTTTTGACCAGATACTCGAGTGCCGCGGCAGCACGGCGGTTTGAAAGCCGCAGGTTGTACATGTTTGACGCGCGGGAATCAGTGTGAGCCCCAAGCTCGATTTCCATTTCAGGGTATTTGTTCAGTATATCGACAAGCGTATTGAGCACGTGGCCCGCCTCAGGTTTGATGTCCCACTTATCAAGATCAAAATAGATGTTTTCCAATACGATCTGGACCTTTCCGTCCTGGCGGCGCGTGATGATCTCTTCGGCATCGTCATAACATTCCATGAACAGCTCAATAGTATAGCGCAACTTGCCCTCTTCATTGGTCGTGAACACTTCGCTGTGCGGGATATAAAAATCCTTGACTGCCTGAATTCGGTATTGTTTGTTGGGTTCGGTTGCAAATCCATATTCGGCCAAACCGCCAACCACAACCTGGCCCAGCAATTTCCCGGTCTCTTCCTCAAAAAGGCTGACCGTGGTGCCAGGAAGCAGCTCCTTGGTGTTCTTGTCGCGCACTTCGCCTTCCACAAAATAACCCGCAGCATTTTCCTGCCGCGTGAAACTGTACAGGTTATCACCGTTTTTGCGGTTGGATGAGAGATAGCCGCGGTTGCGTTTCTCGTCAACGATATAGCCAAAGTCGTCCATTCCCGAATTGATGGTTTCACCCAGGTTCAGCGGTTTTGCGAATTGGCCCTGGTATTGACGGGTCATGAAAATATCCAGGCCTCCCATCCCCTGATGGCCATCCGATGAAAAATAAAGCACATTTCCGTCATCGCTGATGTATGGAAATTGTTCACGGTGCATGGTGTTGACGGTATTGCCCAGATTGGTAACCGATCCGTATGAACCGTCTTCCTGGATGTCTACATAGTACAAATCAAACGATCCATGACCACCTGGCATATCGCTGGAAAAATACAGGCGTTTGCCATCTCGCGTGAGCATGGGGTGCTGAATTGAATAAGTGTCGGCTGAAAAAGGGACCGCTGTCACATTGACCCAGTCGTTGTCCTTGAATTCGGCCCTGAAAATCTTTACCGAAGCAAACTTTTCATCGCCCACCTGAACCCTTTTGTCATTGGTGCGGCTAAAGTACATTATTTTGCCATCGGCGGTGAAAGTAGGCGAACTTTCGTGGGTTTTTGTATTGATCGATTCCGGGAACGGCTCAATTCGGGTAAGCAAGCCTTTTTCTGAAACCACGGCGCTGTACAGGTCCAGATACGGCCGTTCGTTCCAATTGTAAACGGGCATTTCATTGTTCCGAAGGGAAGCAAACGCAACTTTGTCACCAAAAAACGCCATCCCGAAGTCGCCGTTGGTGGTGTTCTTGGCCATCAATTGGATGGTGTAATTATACGGAACGTTATTGGTAAGGTTCGCGATGAATTTTGGGGTGTTGACGCCAAACTTCAGATACTCGCCCATGATAATGTCGGCTTTTTCATAATCGCCGGTGCCCATCAGCGCGTGGGCGTAGCGGAAGGAATACTCGGGGTCAAGGCTGTCCTTATAAGTAAAAAACAACGACCCATAGGCCCGTACTGCGGCATCGGCCTGGCCGTTGAAGTAGTAAGCATCGCCCAGGTTGGCCAATACTTTTTGCGAAGGTTTAAGCTGCTCATACATCGCGGCGGCCTTTACATACGACTTCCGCTCAAAAAGCGAATGGGCCTGTTTCTCGGACGGTTTTTGCGCGGCGGCCGAAATACAGATCAAAAGGACGATATATGCGATGTGCCTCATTTTTGCAATTTTAAAAGAATCGCGGCGATTTGTCAAATCCTTTGGGAGCGAATGCCGATAAATCCAGGTCAAACAGAACAAAGATCTCATGCGTCCCGGAATTGAAATTCCCCAAATTCGTCAGGGTGTAATCATACGAATAACCGATGCGCAATGAAGGTGTCAGGTAAAAATTGACCAATCCGCTAACCGAATCATCAACCCTGTACCCGATGCCCGCCTCAAACCGGTTGTTGATCAGCACATTCCCGGTAACATCAAACGCTGCCGGCGCGCCTTTTACCCCACGCGCCATAAAGGTCGGTTTAAATTTTAGGTTCTCATTTAGATCAAATACATAACCGCCCGTAAAAAAATAATGGACCGCCTCTACCCCAATGGTCGCGATCGCGTCACGCCGTTCAAGGTGCTTGGTCTGCAAAAGATTTGGCGCCGAAAACCCGAGGTAATAATTATCCGAAAAAAAGAAAGCGCCCGCCCCAACATTGGGAAACACGCGGTTGATATTGCGCGCGAATGCCGGATCAGGATCAGTATCCGAATACTGGAACCCATTGAAATCGGTATTAAAGAACGTTGCCCCGGCTTTGATTCCAAAGGAAAGTTTATTGCGGTCAGATACCGGAATCACGTAAGCTGCATCGGCATAGAGGTTGTGCTCCTGGACCACATCGCCAATCTCATCACTGATGATGGAGATTCCCGCCTCGACTCGGCGTGAAAGCGGCGTGTGCACAAAGAAGCTGGCCGTTTGCGGTGCGCCCACGGCACCTACCCATTGCGTTCGGTAAAGCCCGCCAATATTGAGGATACCCGGAGCATCGGTGGCGTAACCCGGATTCACCGAACTCATGTTGTACATATAATGCGTGAATTGCGGATCCTGCTGGGCAAATGACAAAGCGCCGGCCAAAAGGGCCAGGACCAGAGTCGCTAAGTTTCTTATCGCTGCCATATTACCTGCTTAAATAAAGCCTTCCCTGCAAAGGTTTGCGCGCACCATCGTTAAATTCAAGAATGTAGAAATAAACTCCCGTCGGCACTACTCCGCTGCCAACCTTCACTCCGCCTTCCTGGGCGGTACCGTCCCAATCCGGTGTATTCAAATTGCCTTTGTAAAGGATATTTCCGTAACGGTTGTAGATTTCAATCCTGAAACGGGGATAAGCCTCGCGGATGTTCACAATTTCAAAATAATCATTGATATTGTCGCCGTTGGGCGAAAAGCCGTCGGGTATCAGGATTTGTTCCGGGCAAACCGTCGTGTCCACCGTGACCTCCAGCCTGATCGGGCTTTCACAATCGGCGCCCGAACTTATCGCGGCAAAATAGGATTGCCCGTTTTGGAGCAAGGTTGACGGGCTCAGGATGTTTCCGCCCGTCGCCGAATCATACCAGACCACATTTAGCCCTCCCTGTATGTTTTGTGAAAGCGTGGCAAGTGTGGGGTTCTCGTCGGCGCAAAATTCATTTCCCTGCGGTTCCAGCACAGGGGTCTGGGGTTCCGATATGTCAAATCCGACCGTATTGAAATTCGCCGTATTGCCACCGCACGCTCCCGGTGAAGTGAGCAATTGGCTTACCGTCACGGTCACGTTTCCAGAGGCCGGAAGTTGCGAGGCCGGAATGGCGAAAGCAGCCTCTCCCGATAGAAAAGTGACCAGTACGGTTCCTGATGCCGATGCGTCACCTCCCAATTGATAGGTGAGTTCATAATTGCCGTCGGCAAGGTTGGTGGCACCCGAAATCTGCACGGTATTGTCCAGCCCCGAGCAAACATTGGCAGCAAAGAGTTCGGCGCCCTTGACATCCGGAGCCTCGTAAATGGCAATATTGGCCGATGCGCTTTCCGACGGGTTTCCGCATTCGCCCGAAAGGCTTGTGATCCCGGTTACGGTAAGGGTATAATTTCCGGACATTGGGAACATTGAAGCCGGTAAGGAAAACTGGCCGGCTCCGCCATTGATCGGCACGATTCCGGTCAATCCTGATGAAGGATTCGCCCCCGGAATTGAATAAGCGAACTGATAATTGCCGTTGGCCATCGCCGCACCAGTGATGGTCACCGTAACCGGCGCACCGGGACAAGCGCCCGATGACGAAAGATTCGCATCGGTCAGGTCAGAAACCGGACGGACTACCACATTCACAAGGATGCCGGTAAGCACTGAATTACAGCCTGATACAACATTGAGGATCGAATCAAACGAAATGGTCGTGGTACCGATATTGGCAAGCGATGCCGGCGGAATCGAGAAAGTTGCCACACCTGCACTAACCGTGACCGTCACCTGCTGCGCGGGCAGGATGTTTGCTCCCGAAAGGCTGTAGTTGAGGGTGTAGGTCCCGTCGCCAATTCCCGAAAGAGTGATCACGGCCGCATCACCCAGGCAAATCGGAGTAACCAAAGTTATGTTCTGAATACTCAGCGTCGGGATCGGCAAAATCGAGATTTCTACTTCCTGTGTATCTGGCCCGCAGGAGTTGCTTACCGAATAGGTATAAAAATAGCTGCCAGCGGTAAAACCTGTAATGTTCAGCAACGGATCGATCTCATTGCCGTCTGCATCAGTCCAGGTACCCCCGGGCTGCGCGCCCTCGAGCAAGGTTGCCAGATCGACCGTGCCTGCCGAAGTACAAAATGTCTGCACTCCCACAAATGAACCGGCCTCTGCAGGGGCTTCCACCACTACCGTTACCGTGGCCGTATCAAAAAGGCATGGCGAAACACCGCCACCCACCGTATAGGTAAATTCATAGCTTCCCGGGCCCACTGCCGAAGCGTCGAACAGGTTGCCCGAAAGCGCTCCGGTGTTGTCATCATCGGTCCATGTGCCGAGGTCCTGGGTGCCGTTAAGCCCGGCAAAAAGGTCAATCGCAGTATCGGACTGGCATGCAGTAATCAAAAGTGGCGCACCGGTTCCCCCGGCATTTGGTGACTGTTGAACCGTAACGGTTACCTGCGCTGTATCGGTAGTGCAAAAACCTCCTCCAACTGTGTACGTATAAGTACCCGGCGCATCCAACAGCGGGTTGAACAAGCCTGAACCGCTTGCCAACGCAGGTGTCCATGTTCCCCCGGG
Organism: Bacteroidota bacterium; assembly: GCA_023437485.1. Taxonomy (GTDB): domain Bacteria; phylum Bacteroidota; class Bacteroidia; order Flavobacteriales; family Flavobacteriaceae; genus Flavobacterium. Next base: position 6,793 of record JAEZGB010000133.1, on the reverse strand, counting down.
CTGAGGGCTGCCCGTCAGGTAATTCAATAGGTCACCGGGAGGATAATTGGTGCAGAAGAACGCTGTGCCATCTTCTCCAGCATCCGGGACAGGATTTACAGTTACTGTCACTGTCGCGGTATCATTATCGCACGGCTGGTCGCCGAAAAAAGTATAGGTATAAACCCCGGGAGCGTCTGCCTCGGGATCAAAAATTCCGTTACCGGATGACAACGAAGGACTCCATGTGCCTCCCTGCTGTGGCGAACCCAAAAGGAAATCGAAAAGGTTTTGCGGAGCGCTGTCCACGCAAAGGGTCAGTACCCCGTCCTGGCCGGCATCAGGCCCTGGTGTTACCGTCACGGTAACCGTTGCGGTGTCGTTTTCACAAGGAGACTGCCCTTGGACCGTATAGGTATAGATTCCTTCGCCGTCAAGCGCAGGGTCAAAAATCCCGGTCCCGGAAGCCAGTGAAGGCGACCAAGAACCGCCTGTCTGCGCCTGGTTGCCCAGCAGGAGAAAAAGATCTTGCGGATCCGAGTTTGAACATATTACCACTTGTGCATCACTCCCCGCATTTGGAGGCGTTACCAATGAGACGGTGACACTGGCCGAAGCAGGAATGCATGGCAAGGCCGACTCAACCGTATAAATGTAGGTTCCGGGAGCATCAAGATCAGGGTCAAAGGATCCACTCCCCGACGAGAGTGCCGGAAACCAGCTTCCGCCGGGCTGCGCATCGGGCCCCAGCGCAGCAAAAAGATCAACCGGTTGCCCGTTTCCGCAGACAGCAATTGTTGCCGAAGTCCCAGCGTTGGCGGCCGGAATTACGATTATGGTCGCACTGGCCGAATCACTTCCGCAAGGCGCAGTTCCCATAACGGTATAGGTATAAGTTCCGGGCGCATCGACCGCCGCATTGAAAAATCCCGGATTTGACAGGTTTGGTGTCCACATACCCCCGGATTGTGCGGTGCTACCCAGCAGAGAAAACAAGTTGACCGGAGTTGAATTGTCACATAGCTGAACTTCAAAATCTTCGCCAGCGCTGGCCGGCTCAATTACCGATATGGTCACCGACGCGGAATCAGATGGACACGGACCCTGTGCATCAACGGTATAGACATAGGTTCCGGGGGCATCAACAGCCGGGTCAAAAAATCCGGGAGTTGTCAACGATGGCGCCCAGGTCCCTCCCGGCTGCGCATTGCCAAGTAAATTGAAAATATTGACCGGCACATCGGTGGCGCAAACTAGTACTGACGCTACATCGTTTCCGGCCTGAGGCGGCTCGGAAGCCTGGATTTCAACACTTTCTGACAAAGTTTGACTGCAGGACGGCGTAGTACCCGTTGCCGCCGACACAAGGGTCACAACAGTGGTTCCCGAAACTGTTGGAAATATAGTTGCCGATCCCGATGGGTCCAGCGTTACCATCTGGTTTGCGCCGCCATTGACAGTATAGGTTACGGTAGCACCAGGCGTCCCGGTAAAGGTTATGGTCGCAGTAGTACCTGAGCAAACTTGTGATTGAGCGGCTGTAAGCGTCGCAACCGGCAATGCCAGAACCGAGACGGTGGCCGTACCTGAAACCGTGGCGGGGCATGATGGCGATCCCGAACTTTGTACACCTACCAGCTCATAAACCGTTGTTTGCGTATAGGCAGCCACAATAGTTGCCGTACCTGACGCATTGAGCAAAATGGTCTGGACCGGGCCTCCATCGACGGTATAGCTTACTGTGGAATTCGGCGTTCCCGAAAAAGCGATCGTTGCCTCCCCGCCCGGGCATACCGATACATTTGCAGAAATGCTTGCGGTGGGCGCTGGGATAACGCTGATGATGACCTGCCCCGTCTGAGGTTGATCACAGGCAGGGGGAACTGAAGTAGCTGCGCTGGCCAGGGCGATAACCGAAGTGACCGTATAGGTTGTGGTTAATACGGCATTGCCCGTCGAATCCAGCGTAATGGTCTGGACCTGTCCGTTGACGGTAAAAGTTACAATCGCATTTGGCGTACCGCTGAAACTCACCGATGCCGTACTGCCTGAGCAAATGGTAGCCTCACCTGAAATGGTAACTGTTGGCGGTGGCACAACGGTAATGGTGACCGTCCCCGATTGTGGCTGGCTGCATGACGGATTGCCCTGCGTCGCAATACTTACCAATGCATAAATTGTCGTTTCATTGTAATTCTGGCTGATCATTGCGGTTCCATCATCGCCCAAAACAATTGTCTGTACCGGGCCGCCATTTACAGTGTAACTAACCGTTGAATTCGCGCTACCGCTAAAACTGACCGTCGCCGGGGCTCCGGGGCAAACCGTGGTCGACCCTGAAATGGACACGACCGGAAGCGGTGTTACCGGAACCGTAATTGTTGATGAAAGCGATTGCGAACAAGCGGGAGTGCCGGCAGTTGTCACTTCTAAAAGTTCAATGATGGCATTCACTTCATAAGCACCCGTGATGGTCCCAACGCCCGAAGCGTTGAGCACAATCGTCTGGGGGGCGCCGCCGTTGATTGTGTAGGAAACCGTGGCATTGGGAGTTCCCGTTACCGTGACGCTGGCGTCCGCTCCCGCACAAACCGCGGTAGGAGCACTAAGAGAAGCGGTTGGAGGCGGAATTACCGTAATTACCACTGATCCTGACTGTGGCTGGCTGCAGGCCGGAGAACCGGTGCTGGCCGCGCTGATCAATGTATAGGTGGTAGTCGAGGTGTAAGTTTGCGAAATCGTAGCGCTGCCAGAACTACTCAGCGAGATCGTCTGATTCGGTCCGCCGTTCACCTCGTAGGTGATTACCGCGTTCGGAGTGCCGGTGAAGGTAACCGTGGCATTTTCCCCTGAGCAAACAGTCGCATTGGCCGAAATACCCACCTGCGGCAGTGGCTGCACGGTTATGGTTACGCTTCCCGAAACAGGCTGGCTGCACACGGGCGTTCCTGCCGTAGCAACATCAACAAGGGCAATCACTGTAGTGGCCGTATAGATTCCATTCAAAACCGCTGTTCCGCTTTCATTCAGGGTTATGACCTGGTTTGGTCCGCCATTGACGGTGTAGGTTGCCGTGGCATTCGGGGTCCCCGTAAATGTGACGGGTGCCGATTCGCCCGAACAAATCGTAGTATTGGAGGATATGGCGACGGTAGGTGGCGGAATTACCGTAATGGTCACCGTTCCCGATGCGGGTTGCGAGCAAGCAGGAGTCCCCGAGGTTGCCACTTCTACAAGTGAAAAGACCGTGGTGGATGTAAATGTTCCGGTTACGGTCGCGTTACCTGATGGACTGAGCACAACAGTCTGGTTGGCCCCGCCATTTACTGTATAGGTCACCGTCGCGTTCGCAGTACCGGTAAAGGTCACCGAAGCCGACTCGCCTGAGCAGATTGTTGAATTCGCAGCGATGGACACAGTGGGCAAAGGCAACACCGTAATGGTAACCGATCCTGTAAGGGGCTGGCTGCAACTTGGCGTGCCAGCCGAGGCCACGCTCACCAAAGCTATGACAGTTGTAGAGGTATAGCTGGCGTTGATGGTAGCCGTGCCAGACGCGTCTAGCATAATGGTCTGGTTCGTGCCCCCATTAACCGTGTAGGCCACCGTGGCGTTTGGTGTCCCGGTTATTGTCACCTGCGCGGATTGGCCCGTGCAGATCACCGTATCGTATGCGATGCTCGCCACGGGCAAAGGCAAAACAGTCACCGTAACCGACCCGGAAGCTGGCATACTGCAAGCAGGGTTTCCGGCCGTTGAAACTTCCACCAAAGTAAAAACCGTGGTGGCCGTATAATTTTGCGTGATGGCCGCAGATCCCGATGCATTAAGCGTCAAGGTTTGGTTGGGGCCGCCGTTTACGGTGTATGTGATCGTTGCATTTGGTGTACCCGTAAAGGTAATCGTAGCCGCTGAATTGGGGCAGATACTTACATTACCGGAGATCGAGGCAACCGGTGGCTGAACCACCGTAATGAGGATTGACTGTGTCAGCGCCCTGAAGCAACTGGGGGTTCCTGCCGATGTAACACTGACCAGGGTAAATGTGGTATCGGTAGTATAATTACCGGTAACCGTGGCTGTTCCCGCGGCGTTAAGTGTGACCTGCGCCGATGCCCCGTTCACCATATAATTTACCGTTGAATTCGGTGTTCCGGTAAAGATGACGGTAGCGCTATCGCCCGAGCATATAGTCGTATCGGCGGAAATTGAAGCCACCGGAATATCGAGCACGGTGATGGTGACCGCACCTGAAACCGATTGGCTACAGGGTGATGCGCCTGCCGAGGTGACGCTAACCAGATCATACACGGCCGATTGCGTATACGTTTGCGAAACAGTCGCGTTGCCCGAAGCATTGAGCACGATAGTTTGGTTCGCGCCCCCATTAACTGTATAGGTAACGGTGGCGTTCGGCGTACCGGTAAAATTTACTGTGCCCACCGAGCCTGCACAAATGGTCTGATTTGTTGAGATTGCAGCCGTTGGCGGGGGCAGGATGTTGACGGTGACTATTGACGATGCCGGAGCGCAAATGCCTGTAACGGTATAAGTGAATACGTAAGGGCTGCCGGCCACGGTCATGCCCGAGACGTCCAGGGTTCCCTGCGCGCCATTGGTGGTGGGCAGCGGGCCGGTCCACGTTCCGGAGCTTTGCGGAGCGCCACCCAACAACGGAAAAAGATTTACCGAACCGGTTGATTCCAACTCATTTTCACAAAGCGACAAATTGCCGGCCGTCCCGGGATTGTTGGGCGCCGACAAAGTTACGACTACTTCAAACCGCGTGGGGCTTTCACACGGCGGGTCAACGGTTGTGGCATAATAGCTTTGCCCATTGATAAGTGGTGTTGAAAGCGGAAGCGGCGCGGCTGACGATTCAGTCAAATACCAATTGTTCACCCCGCTTGCCACGAGATTGGCCACCGTCGGCGGATTTGACGGGTCATTGCAAAATTCCTGCGTGGCGTCGCCGGTGGGAACCGGAACCACGCCCACATTGACAAAAACGGCCAGGCGCGAGGTTTCGCAACCCGTATCCGGATTGGTCTGGCTCGCGTAGTAAATCGTGTTGTCATTCAGGATTGTGCCAGGGGTCAAGGGCGTTCCGCCGGTAGCCGTGAGATACCATTGGATATTGTTTCCAATAGCTTCGATATCGGGATTGGGGTCGCCAGGCGCGGGAATGGTTGCCTCGGTAGCCACACCCACGCAAACTCCCTGAAAAGGGCCGCCAATCGGTGCCGAATAAATCGTAACGGTCACGCTTGGCCTTACACCGCAACTCCCCGCAGCACTGTCGGCAAAATAATCCTCGCCACTGACCAGCCCTGCCGATGGCGAAAGCGGGGTGGTGGAAGTGGCCGTCGCATACCACACAATCCCTCCTCCGTTATCAACTGCCGAAAGACTGGAAACCGTCGGTGCCTGAAGGTCGCAAAATGACTGGGAATTGTCCGAAATTGTAGGGCACTGCGCCCAAAGTCCGTGAATGCCGGAGAACCCTGCAAAGGCAAAAAAAATCAGGATGAATTTTTTTCTACAAAAGGTAAAGGCTCCCATAAGCAAGTGGTCAAATTTCGGCTTTGCCGGAATTATCAGGACCGGGGATTGCCCTAGCCGGAAATGCCTTATTATTCAAAAAGGCTCACCGATCCTAACATGACACTATATTAAACCTTTTTTTAAAGGGAGGTTTTTTGGCAGCGCTGGATTTATGAACAAAGTGATTAACATTTTTTTAGTAGGGAAAACTGAGCGCTGCAACTTATTTGGAAGGAATGTGGTTGATGATATTGTAGACAAGCACGACGTCTTTCTGGTTGATGTACAACTGTTTGCGACCGCCCTGAAGTTTTCGTGTTATGATTGATATCGTAAAAGGCATGCCGTCAGAATCACTGCAGATAAACGGGTAAACCAGATCAGCATCGCTTTCTTCCTTTTCGCCATAGGTATTGATGGTATACACCTGGATCTCCTGCGAGTACACCACAATGCGATTTTTATTGGTATCAAGGGTGATGATCAGCGAGGTTGGTTGCAATTCTGACCATTGGCCCCAGGTGCCGCGCGGCGTTTTTTCAAGTACGCTGAAGCCGGTTGCCTGGAAGTGGTAAACCTGTGCCGATGATTGCTGAAAGCCAAGCACCAGCAAGGCTACGATGATAAATGATTTCAAGTTCATGTAATTAAAATTGCGGCCAGGAGGCCATTTCCTTTTTCACCGATTCAAACTCGGCGATGATTTCATGCAAAATCTGCGCCGCGGGTTTAATATCGCGGATCAAACCCGCAATTTGGCCAATTTCCAGTTCGCCCTCTACCAAATCGCCCTCAAACATACCCTTTTTTGCGCGGGCACGACCCAGTAATTGCTTTAATTGTTCCGGCGTGGGGCACTCAGCGTAAAGATCCTGAAGGTCTTGCCAGAATTTATTCTTGATCAATCGCACCGGAGCGAGTTCTTTCAAGGTCAGATGGGTATCGCCTTCGTTAACATTGACAATGGTCTGTTTAAAATTCTCATGCGCCGACGATTCTTCCGAAGCCGCGAAACGGCTGCCCACCTGTACCCCATCGGCGCCCAGGGCCATCGCCGCCAGCATTCCCCTGCCCGTGGCGATTCCGCCGGCCGCAATTAGCGGAACTTCAATCTTTTGCCGAACCATGGGAATCAGCGTGAGTGTGGTAGTCTCCTCCCTGCCGTTGTGCCCGCCGGCCTCGAAACCTTCGGCAACCACCGCGTCAACACCCGCGTCCTGTGCTTTCAAAGCAAACTTTGAACTGCTCACCACGTGGATCACCGTAATGC
>JAEZGB010000117.1 GCA_023437485.1 Bacteroidota bacterium | reverse complement strand
GTAAATGCGTTGTTCTAATATAATTATTTCCAAGAAGGACGGCAATAATACTTCATGTTGAATACGATTTTAAGTATGACGTTGCGTTCTTGAATTTTCCTCGTTTCACTTGCAATCTCCGGTAACGTTCTCGGCTAAAAGATGGTTGCGTCTTGGCAACCTGAGTATTTTCTGCAATATAGAAATATTAATGGTAGAATAGGGTTGAGGCTAGCAGATTGAAGCAATCTCTTTTTAGCCAGTGTTACAGGCCGTCAAACCGCAATTGGAGCGCTTTTACGTTTTGCCGTTTTTGAAAAAGTTGAATAATTGCAAGATGAAAAAACGCCACTTCTTTTGCGCAAATTCCCGGATAAATTCTGCGCGCGCTGATCCGCACAGTTCGCCAACAGCTACTTCAAAATTAAAATAATCTTTATTAAATAAGCTGCGACCGAAACTCGACAAAGATTGCGCAACGCAATTTCAAATTATCTCAAATCAATGTTCAATAATTGCGCGCGCTTTAGAAACATCGATGATACTTCTCAACATTCAAAAATGCTAGGTACCGCGCCCAGTTTTGCGTCGATTAATTCACTTCATGATCAATGCGAAAATCTCAAATTTGATTCTCGGATATTTCTAATGTAAATTGAGCAAATCTCGAAATCGATTTTATGGCGTTTTGAGATTTTAGGTGTGAAATTTCGGCGCGACCGATGGCCTGTAACGTTCACGCATTCCCGAAGTGCCGACAATGCTAGTTCGTTAGCCGCTAATGTAACGTAAATTTTCAATCACCTGAGTAGTTTCTGCAGAGGAGAAAACCAGGCATTTTGGGAATGCAGGGTTAGCAGTAGCCTTTTTATTTTTTACAAAAAGTTTCGTATCCTAGATTTGTGAAATAGTATTTCGCTCTTTCGGTCGCTAACGAATTTCCAGCTTGAGGAATCTCCAAAATATAAAGTAAATTACCTCCCTTTTTATCATAAGCAATTCTAAAATAAAATTTTGGAATAGAATAATAATCACTTGACCCATTTTCTTCAAGATAAAATTTCGGTGTCCAATATTCTACATAATTTCCAGCATCATCGAACTGTCCATCGTCTCGTCGTGATGGAACAGTTTCAGTCGTATTGTAATAATGATCTGTCTTTGAAATTTTATCGTTTCCAAAATGAAATTCAAATTTTTCCTCACCACAAAAAGTAGAGCTGTAACCTTTTGTGTGGGAGGTTTCATAAGACTGAGCGGCAGATATTAAACATTGAGTTAAACTCCAAAATATTATTAGATGCTTCATATTTCGAATTTGTTTTTTGTTACGATTTTTTCAAAGGTTACTGCTAACGTTCTCCGCTAAACTTTCGTTGCGTCTTGGTTAGCTGAGTATTTTCTGCAAAACGAAAATAAAGCAAAACCGTTTGCTTTTGCTACATTTTGACGCAAAAGTAAAAACGGTTTTGCGAATTGGTTTCAAAGTTATCCGGTTAACGAATTGAAGCAATGGAGTTTAGCGAGTGTTACTGGCCGTTACTTTTTTTGAATTCTATTTCGTTTCGTAGAGGTGGAGGCGGCGGGGGAATTATTCCTTCAACATTCCAAAATTTTATTTCATTCTTGGTCGATACAAATTTTTCCTTTATTATCATATTTCGTAGCCAATCTCCGAAAGCCAATAGTTCTTTTGGACTGTTTCGTCCATGCACACTTATAAAATTTACACTATCATTTTTTGTAACAATAAAAACGTGTGATTTTCCGTCCTCTCCTTGACTATGATATTTTGATTTGTATTTAGAGAAATCTATTGCATTTCTCTTTCTTATCAATGTGTCTCTTTGCTCAGGTTTCAATACTAAATAATGAATTCCAATTGGATTTTCTGGAAATCTTTTTTCAAGGTATAATGTATCTGAACCAGAAAATTTTAGAGAACTATTTTCGCGCAAATTAAAATTAATGAAAATAAAATTCTTAATCTTTGACTCAGGAGTAGTTTCTAATTTGCATGAACTTCCGACGGGTGATCATTGCAAGTAGAAGAAGCTTTTTCATAATTTATTGTTTCCTTGTGCGGTTGGGCGGTTTCAAATTGCTAACGCAACTTTCAGCTAAATTACACAAATTGGTTATAGTTGGTTTTTTGATAAAATCATTTCCCTGAAAACTGTAACGTCCTGATATAGGTTGACAGATTTTTACGCTGTTTTCAATTCAAATTTAGATAAATAATTTCGGTATTCTTTCGGTATGATTTATAAGGCACGTCGGGCTTTTGATGCACGCTGCTGGGCGTTCTTCCTTTAAGGCTGTCATGTGGCCGAAAGTTGTTGTATAAGCGAACGGCACGCCTGGTCATTTTTTCTGCGAAGGTCTTGTTTGGCAAGACTTGATTGAGCCCAAAATCATACTTCATAGTTTGATTAATTCGTTCGGCAATTGCATTCTCATACGGGTCGTATTGTTCGGTCATGCTAATCAATATTTCGTTGTTCTGTAGCATTTTGACGTAATCCGGCCAGCAATAATGGAATCCTCTATCGGAATGGTGAATCAGTTTCTTCTCGGGATATTTACGGTTTTTTAAGGCCATTTTAAGCGCATCGAGTGACAGTGATGCTTTCATGTTTGTTGACACTTTAAAGCCCATGATCTGCTTTGAATAAGCATCAGTCACCAAAGCCAGGTAAGCATGTTTGCCGTTGAGTCGCAAGTAGGTGATATCGCTGACCCAAAGTTCTTCAGGTCCTTTTGGCACTTTGTTTTTCACCAGGTTTTTGAATTTTTTAAAGTTATGGTTTGAGTTTGTAGTACGTATATAATTTTTATGCTTAACCACAAGCAGGGTATGAGCTCTAAGGAAATCAAAGAACTTGTCACGACCCATTTTAATGCCTTCTTCCTTCATTTTTATGGCAAGAAGTTGATGCAGCTTTCGTCCGCCGAGGTTATCATACAAATCGCCCCGTTGGTCAATGACCATGTTGCGAAGTTTCTCTTCCTGATCCATTTGCTTGTTGCAAAGGTTTATTTTTTTGTAGAACGCTTGTCTTGAGATCCCGAAGCATTGAGAGAGCCATTGGACTTTAAAATGGCTCTTTTCTTTTGTTCCACTTCTTTGGCCAACGATTCGGGCAGCGACTTTTTTGCGTAATCATTTCCGGTGTCCAGTTCAGCTTCGGCAATCACCATCTGCTGAAAGTTTTTAATGAACTCAAGTTCTTCAATCTTATCCTTGAGTTTCTTGATTTCGTCTTTCTTTGACATTCCTTTTTGCTTTTGCTCTAAAGTAGCATATTTCTGCAGCCAATAATAAATCGCATTGCGCCCCACATTGTACTTGACAGAGGCGTGATTTACCGATATCTGACCATTGCAAACCTGGTCGATGATTTTCAGTTTCAGATCAAATCCTACCGATTTTTTCTGACAGGGAGTCTTCTTTTCTTTCATCTTGTCCTGTAAATAGTTGTTGATTTTTTGTCAACCTATTTCAGGATTTGGCAAACTTCCTTCGGCGACCTAACGTCAAGGACCTTGCGCGGCCTTTCGTTGAGCTCTTTTTGTACTCTTCTCAAATCGGATTTGGAATGTATTGATAAGTCTGTTCCTTTTGGAAAATAGTCGCGCAGTAGCCCGTTCGTATTTTCATTCGTTGGTCTTTCCCAGGGGCTGTATGGATGAGTGAAATAGACTTTCATTTTCGTTGTTTTGGTCAATAATTTATGCTGCGACATTTCCGTTCCGTTATCGTATGTCAAGCTCTTTCGCATCAGCTTTGGAAGCTTTTTAAATTCAGCTTCAAAGGCCTTGCGAACTGTCTCAGCTTCCTTGTTTTGCAGATGCACCAGGATTAGATACCGCGATGATCTCTCGACCAGGGTTCCGATGTATGAGCCATGTTCCTTACCCACAATAAGGTCTCCTTCCCAATGGCCGGGAATCTCGCGCGAGGCCACTTCCGGCGGGCGTTCGTCAATGCTGAGACGATCCACGATCTTGATATCCCGAACCGATTTAGTGTGTCTGGATCCCCTGGTTTTTCGCTTTTGCCGAAGTTGTTTAATGAGTTCATCCTTGAGCGTTTTCTTGCTGTGGAGGTACACATAATAATAAATCGTTTCGTGGCTTACCTGCATGTTTTTCTGGTTTGGAAAATTCTTTTTTAAAGATAGGGAAATCTGTTCCGGAGACCATTTTTTGCGCAGATGCAGAAGCACATATTTATGGAGTTGTTTATTGTCCAGAATCTTTGATCTGTCGTAGTTTTTGCCGCTGCAAATCTTCACCGATTTCACATGTGCATTATACGCCACTTAGGATTTGTAATGTGTTCTTTGGAGCTCACGACAGATCGTGGACTTGTGCCTTCCCAGTAAGATTGCAATCGAGGAAGGGAGAAGCCCTTATCAATATACTTCTCGATTTGGATGCGTTCCTGGAGGTTTAAACGGGTAAATTTTTGTTTCATATCAACACTAAATTAAGTCAATTAGTGTTGCGTTAGTTTCCTGAATCGGCCTTGTAATGGCCAGTAACTAGTTTATCCCCGCGCAAACCCCACCATCTTTCTTCAACAGCGGGTCGATAGCCGAAGGAAATCGCAATATAGTTAATAATCCAACGGATTTCTGATATTCTGCATATTCGCTGTGGAAACATGCGTGTAAATCATGGTGGTCTTGGGGCTGCTGTGCCCCAACAGCGTCTGAATGTACCGCAAATCAGTACCGTTTTCCAAAAGGTGCGTGGCAAAACTGTGCCTTAAACTGTGCAGGGTGATTTTCTTGGTAATCCCGGCGCGTCTGGCCGAAGCCTGAAGCACCTGTTGCGCCGCCCGTTGCCCATACATCTGGCCGTACGCTCCCTCAAACAAATAAACCTTGGGCCGGTAAACTTTGTAATATTCGCGCAAAAGCAACAACGCCCGTTGTGAAAGCAACGTGTACCGGTCCTTTCTGCCTTTGGCATCCCGAACATGAATAAGCATCCGCTGGCTGTCAATATCCTCCAACCGAAGCTTCAAAACTTCGCTTATCCTGAACCCACCCGAGTAAATCAAGCTCAATAAAACCTTGTGTTTGAGGTTTACCGTGCAATCCAGCAACAATTTCACCTCGTCCATGCTCAAAATCACCGGCAGCTTCTTGTCGCTGCGGGGCCGTTCAATATGGTCCAGCTCCACCACCAGATTCTGGTAGGTAAAAAATTGCTTCAGCGCGTTGACAGCCTGGTTGTGATAGGATACAGATTTACCGGGATTTACAATAAATTCATAATTAAATTGAGAAACCGTCAATGGCGTGATTTGCTCAATATTCCTTTTTTGCAAATATTTCAAAAAAAACGCAATGATCGAACCATAGGAATCAATCGTGGCCTCGCTGTACCTTTTGGCCTTCATCCAACGACAAAACCGCCTTAACAGGTGCGCGTTCTCCGGGTTCAGCGCGATATCGTGCAAATTATAGCTCTCGCGCTCCAAACCCGCCAAAAGTTTGCTGTCGTCAATATCCGCCTTGCCCTTTAAAAATGAATAAACCTGTTTGATATGTCCGGGCGAGAAGGGCACGTACCACAATTTTCGGGAAAAGCTAAACACCGCGCCCAGCACATAATTCAGCTCCACGCTCAATTTATAATCGGCGCGCACCGCAATGCAAAGCACGTCCATGTCCCGGTGTTCGGCCCTGAACAAAGTAGCAATGGGCAAATCCCTTTCCATATCCAAATATCCTTTTGCCAAGTACCAAAAATCCGTCGGCCCCGCACTGCGGTTTTCCCCCCTAAAATCCAAAAAAAAAGCCGAACCTTAGGGGCCCGGCAATAATTGATTGATGATTGATGGCCATTTGACGAAGTCATTGCGTGTTCGTCACAAATTAGGGCGTGACGGCGCAAAGAAATTTCCGTTCCAGATCAGGAATCCGTGCGCCGTCGCGTCTTTCGCTCTATCTTTTGCTGCCTCGCGCGCAGAATTCCGGCAAAAAAATAACAATTCAGCGGCGCCGCGGCGTAAAAGGATGCCGCTGCAACCGCTCACGCGAATTCAATTAATAATTAATAATTAATAATT
>JAEZGB010000109.1 GCA_023437485.1 Bacteroidota bacterium | reverse complement strand
AACCCGAAGGTCACAGGTTCGAGTCCTGTTCCCGCTACTAAGAAGCCATTCAGCAATGAGTGGCTTTTTTTTTGGGTTCAGTTTTTTTGTGGAATTCTGAGAATCACATAATCTTTTAAATTTTCTTTAAAATTTTCGATTTTACCTTTCGTGATTTTGTAAGAAATGTAACTTAGCCGTCAAATTATTTATTTATGAATTTGACCATCGAGAACATTTTACTGGTAGGCTCCATCTTGCTTTTAATCAGTATTATCGTTGGTAAAACCTCATATAAATTCGGTGTCCCAACCCTCTTGCTCTTTTTGGCAATCGGAATGCTCGCAGGTTCTGACGGGATTGGAAACATTCACTTTGACAACCCCAAGATTGCCCAGTTCATTGGTGTCGTTTCGCTAAATTTCATCCTTTTTTCCGGTGGCCTTGATACCAACTGGTCTTCGGTGAAGCCTATTCTAAGGCAGGGAATCGTCCTGTCGACACTTGGAGTCCTTCTAACGGCAATTACCCTGGGCGGATTCGTGTATTATGTGACCGATTTTACCATCTACGAAAGTATGCTGCTGGGTTCCATCGTTTCCTCAACCGATGCCGCTGCGGTATTTTCAATCCTTCGGTCCAAAAGCCTTGCCCTTAAATCAAACCTTCGTCCTACCCTGGAGCTTGAAAGCGGTAGTAACGACCCGATGGCGTACGTGCTCACCATTGCCTTTCTAACGTTGGTTGTCAATCAGGACCAGGGGCTGGCATCGGTGATTCCGACTTTCTTCTGGCAGATGATTTTGGGTGCGGCCGGCGGATTTATATTTGGAAAAATTAGCAAAATCATCATCAACAGAATCAAACTTGATTATGAGGGGCTGTACCCTGTTTTGGTAATCGCCCTGATGTTCATCACCTTTTCGGCAACTGACTTTGTTGGCGGAAACGGCTTCCTGGCCATTTATATCTGCGCGGTCTATTTGGGCAATCAGGAACTTATCCATAAAAACACCATCTTAAAGATGTACGATGGTCTGGCATGGCTGATGCAAATTGTGCTGTTCCTTACCCTGGGACTGCTGGTTTATCCAACCGATATGATTCCCTATATCGGGATTGGCCTGATGATATCGTTGTTTTTGATTGTCGTGGCCAGGCCCGTAAGTGTCTTTTTGAGCCTTATCTTTTTCAAAATGCGCCTGAGGCGGAGGTTTTACATTTCATGGGTCGGTTTGCGCGGCGCCGTACCCATTGTTTTTGCCACTTATCCATTGCTTGCCGGGATTGACAAAGCCCACATTATCTTCAACATCGTGTTCTTTATCTCGGTGACGTCGGTCCTGATACAGGGAACTACCCTGGCGATAGTGGCCAAATGGCTAAAGGTCTCGTTGCCTGAAAAGGTCAAGAAAATTACGGATCTGGACCGGCTTACGCTTGAACTTCCAAAATCATCGGCACGTGAATTTGTAGTCAATCCAAATTACTACGCGGTTGACAAACGCATCGTTGAGCTCAATTTTCCAAGGTCGGCGTTTATCGTCACCATATTGAGGGACGGAAAATACATTCGCCCGGGTGGATCGACTCAGGTACGCGAAAATGACCAACTCATGGTCATTGCCGACAACCAGGAAGATTTTGATAAAGTGCAGCAAAGGCTCGAAGCCCGGCGGTAAGCAGGGGAATCTTTAACGCTTCAACTTTAAGAACGCTTTTCCATCAGCATCGTAAGTTGCATGCAGGAAAATAGATGCGAGTCGCTCGTGGCGCTTTTTGCCCAGTCGTTTTTGTGCCAACGCTCGCCGATGGATTTCTTTTTCGCCTCGGAAATGGGCAACATATTCACGATAAAATACCATTTGGCGGTTCCAAGAACACCCCTTCGCTCCTTGATGTTGAAGGCTTTGGCGAATTTGCGGTACGTAGAGCGGGTAAAGGGCCACTCCCAATCCTTGTCGCTCTGGAACGGGCGGTACAGGGTTCGGATCAACTTTATCGGAAGGCTGGTTTCAAGCGGGTCATAGGAAATGATCACCCCGCCGGGCGCGAGTTTTTCATTAAGCTTGGAAATCAGCAGGTCAACATTCTGGAAGTGGTGCAAAACGCCATACGCGTATATAATGTCAAAATCTTTGTCAGGAAAATCGGTGTCTGAGAGGAAGTCGGCCGCAATGGCTTTGGCGTTTGGAAATTCGGCGATGTTTTTGGCCAGGGTCGCTATCCCAATGTCGCTCAGGTCAAGCCCGATGTATTCCCGGCTGTTTTCGGCCAGGTAACGGCTCCAGTAATTGCCGGCATGGCAGCCCAGGTCAAGGACTTTTTTGTTTGAAAGGTCGCCAAACCAAACCTTGTGTATGTCATAGGATTGGTTGAGGATGCCGATATCGCGCCTGATTTGCTTAAGCGTCCTTTCGCGTACAAGGCTCCAGATCCGGGTTGGGAAATTCTTTTTTTTGTGGTTGTAGAATTCCTTCTGCTTTTTGTTGATTTCCAATATTTCTTCCTGGGTCTTCATCGTACAGTATGCGTTTTTAAGGGGCTAAATATATGGAAAATAGCTGCTTTTCCAATCAATTTTTATCGGGCGCCAACCTTGGGAATTCGTATTTTTGCATTTTTGTCATCATGGAACACAAAGCCGGATTCGTCAATATAATAGGGAACCCGAATGTTGGAAAGTCAACATTAATGAACGCATTGGTAGGTGAGAGGCTGTCGATAATCACATCAAAGGCCCAAACCACGCGCCACCGCATCCTGGGCATTGTCAATGGCGATGATTTCCAGGTGATCCTTTCTGATACGCCCGGGATCATCAAACCTGCCTATGAGATGCAGGCCTCGATGATGAACTTTGTCAAGTCGGCTTTTGAAGATGCCGATATCCTGATCTACATGGTTGAAATTGGCGAAAAGGAGCTTAAAGACGAATCGTTCTTTAAACGAATTTATCACTCACAGGTTCCGGTACTGTTGCTGCTCAACAAGATCGATACCTCAAATCAGGAACAACTGGAGCAGCAGGTGGCACATTGGAAGGAAAAACTTCCCAATGCCGAGATTTTCCCCATTTCGGCACTGCAGAATTTCAATGTGCAGGAAGTATTTTCACGCATATTGGAACTATTGCCAGCCTCGCCTCCGTATTATCCCAAAGATACGCTGACTGATAAACCTGAGCGTTTTTTTGTAAACGAAACCATCCGCGAGAAAATCCTGCTCAATTACAGCAAGGAAATCCCGTATGCCGTGGAAATTGCCACCGAGGAATTCCTTGAAGAAGACCAAATTATCCGTATCCGGGCGCTCATCATGGTGGAACGCGATACCCAAAAAGGGATCCTGATCGGGCACAAAGGCGAGGCGCTCAAAAAAGTCGGGATCCAGTCCCGTATGGATCTTGAGAAATTTTTCGGCAAACAGATCCATCTTGAACTGTACGTCAAGGTCGTAAAGGATTGGCGAAGCAACGCCACACACCTGCGGCGGTTTGGTTACAACGGATAGCGTTAGAATGCGGGTGCCATCAGCCGGAACAGCGCGGCCCGTGCCACGAGCGTGTTGTTGGCCATCGAGATTTCCTGAAGCCGTGCCGACAGGACGGCCGCTTCCCTGGAGTTGATTACAAAAATCGAACTTTCGCCCATTTCAAAAAGACGTTCTTCCTGATCCAGCATATATTGTTGGTCATTGGCAATTGTGCGCAGGATGCCGAGCTGCCGGTCCAGTGAAACTATTTCGGCCTGGCCGGCCCGCAGTTTATTGGCCAGTTCAATCTTTTCCATTTCAAGTTCAAAGCGCGCGTCGTCTGTCTTAAACCGGGCAAGGCGCAACCCGCCGCGTTCCTTTCGCAAAAGCAGCGGAAAACTCATCCGGACTCCCGCGCGGTAGTCGTCCCTGAAGTCATTATTGAAATCCCAAGCCTCCGAGATCCAGGAATATGACAAATCCACCTTTGGCAAAAGCATGTTCGCCTTGAGCCTTCGTTCAATGTCCAAGGCGTCAATTTTGTTTTGAAGTGCCAAAATTTTGGGATGCCCGGCAACGTCAACGGCCTGGGTGGACATTAATTGCAATTCGGCAATGTCGTCCACGTGAGGTTCGGGTACCATGCGCGGAGCCAGTTCAAGAGGAATGTTTCCCTCGGCCCATAAAAAATTAGAGAGTTCAAGGCGGGCTTTGGTCATTTTAAGCGATGCTTCTTCCAGGTTCAGCGTCCGCATTTTTACTGAGAGCCCCACCTCAACGCTGTCAATGGCAGGCCTGTCCCCGGCGGCGATCATCCGCACCACTCCGTCAAGCCTTTGCCGTGCGTTTGAAAGGTATTCCTGGTAAAGCCTGGTTTCTTCATAAAACCTCTTCCAGTGAAAGTATGCCACCATGGCACCGTGCAACACCTCGGCGGCGGCAAGATTTCTTTCAAAACGGCTTTGGGTGGCGGCAATCCGCGCCATTCGCAAGTCGGCCATACGGCGGTTGATTACAAGCCCCTGACCAACCGGGACTTTGATCCCTACCGAGGCCAGCCCGCGGTCAGGGGTAAGGTTTTGCGGGTTCAGATATTGGCCATCGTTTTGTTCAAAGCCGGCCTGCAGTTCTAACCCAAACCAGGTCGGGATGGTAAAGGCCCCGCCTGCCAACGTATAATACTCTTTACCATCAAATCTTTTGGTGTAAGCCTCGCCGCTGATGGTTGGGTCAAAGGCGCCGCGTGATTCCAGCAGCATTGCCTGGGCCATGCTTACCTGCAAATCAGCTTGCTTCACCGCCGGATGGAACCGCTTAACCATTGCCAGCACCTCATTGAGTGACAGGATAGAATCCTGGGCCATCCCGGGAATGGAGAAAAGCACTAATATCAACAATGCCCTTCTCATTTGCCCTGCGTGTTTTGAGGCTGGCTGTAGTAGTTTGGCGGGAAACCGTTCAGGGTTCTCCATACCTCAAACCAAACCGGGACAGTTTGCAGCAAAGCCAGGGTTTCGGCACCGGCACCAATGCTAATTTGGTCGGGCCATTGGGCCTCGGTTGGATCAGGGGCAATCAACACGCGGTATTTGCCATTTGGGCTGATAAAGTTTTCGATGGCCACGATCTCTCCGCCAAAAGTTCCGTAGGACATTCCCGGCCAGCCCGAGAACACGATGGTCGGCCAGCCGTCAAACCACACCCGTACCTTATTGCCCCGTTTTATCAGCGGAAGGTCAATGGGTTGCACATAGGTTTCCACCGCAATATCGAACTTTGCCGGCATGATGCTAACCACTGGGGTGCCTTCCTTAAGGGTCTCGCCCAAACCGGATTGCAGGGCGCGGTTTACGTAACCGTCCTGCGGTGCGGTGATGTAGTACAAACCGCTTCTGATCTGGTAATTGGCGTACTGGTTTTCCAGTTTGTTCACCTGCGCTTCGGTATCAAACTGGCTGCTCAGTGCCGTGTAGCGGTCGCTTCGGGTTTTGGACACTTTTTCGGCATATTCGGCGTTGATGCGGGAAACTTCGGCGCGTGAATTCAGCAATTCGTTTTGCGAGGTTAATAGCCGGTTTTGCGCATTGATTATTTTGGCTTCGGCCTCTTGCTGTTTCAGTCTTTTTTCCTCAACATCGGTCATCGGCTTGAGCCCCTCTTTTTGCAATTGTACTGAACGGGAAAACTGGGTATTGGCAATTTTGAGCTGCGTCCGGGTGGCCTCCAGGTCTATACTGTCGCTTTTGATTTTTAGCAACGCCTGCCGAATACGGTTTTGCGCCATTTCTGATTTGAGGCGGCGTTCCTGCTCGAGAGCCTGGATTTGCGCCTCAAGCGAACTGACTTTTCCGCCATAAGATTCTAACGACAGTTTCTTTGCTTCGACCTGTTCGCGGGTATTGTCTACCAGGTTCGGGTCAAAATAATCGTCTTTGACTTCCGAGATAAATAGTATGGTGTCGCCTTTTTTTACAAAATCACCCTCCCGGACATACCATTTCTCAATCCTGCCCGCAATCGCGGTGTGGATGGTTTGGGGGCGTTGCTCGGGTCGCAAGGTGGTCACTGAACCCGAACCCGAAATGTTTTGTGTCCACGGCAGAAACAAGATAATCAGTGCAAGCAGCGATGTTGCGCCAATAATCCGATTCAAGTATTTGTAATGTGGCCGGTCGCTCAGGCTTTTCAGCGTCGCGTAACGATCTTCCTGCGGGATGTGGGCCCGGTTATCTTTGGAAAGATTAAGCATGGCCTGAAAGTTTATCGCGAGTTATACGTCCGTGCTCCATCGCAATGATTCGTGTTGCCCGATGGCGCCATTCGGGATTTCGCGAGGTCACCACTACAGTCCATCGTTGCCGGGCCGACATCAGCAAATCAATCAGTTCACGTGCCGCGTCAGGATCCATCATCGCGGTAGGGTCTTCCAGGAAAAGGATGAGCGGTTTTCGTACGATGCTTCGGGCCAGAACAATCCGCGCGGCGATCGAAGCCGAGAGTTGGCGCCCTTCGGCCGATATCCGCGTTTCCAGGCCTTCGGGGACCTTGGTGATAAAATCCCTGAGTTGCACCGCGTCAATGGCCTGCCGAAT
Organism: Bacteroidota bacterium; assembly: GCA_023437485.1. Classification (GTDB taxonomy): domain Bacteria; phylum Bacteroidota; class Bacteroidia; order Flavobacteriales; family Flavobacteriaceae; genus Flavobacterium. Next base: position 1,023 of record JAEZGB010000109.1, on the reverse strand, counting down.
ATCCTCATCAGAAATATCGGGATCATTGAAGGTAATATTTTCGCGGATAGTGCCCTCAAAAGGCGTCTCGCCGCTGATGATAGTGGAAATATGCGCCCGGTACTGCGCGAGGTTAATCTTGCGCAAGGTATCATCATTGATAAAAACAGCCCCCGAAGTTGGAGTGATCATCCCCGCCAAAATCCGGATCAAGGTGGTCTTTCCTGAGCCGTTCCGGCCTTCCAGCAGTATTTTCTCGCCCTGCCGGATCTGGAGTGAAATATCGGTCAGTACGGGAAGCGGCGTGTTGGGGTATTTAAAGTTGATGCCTTCGGCGTTGAGCGTGATTTGCGAATGCCGCTCCACCGGTCGCTGCTCTTCCATCTGTTCAATTTCCATATCGGTGACCTCGCCAATCTTTTCTACCGAGGTCAACACATCGTAAAAGGTTTCGAGTCCCAAGATTATTTTCTCAACTGAGTTGATTACCAACAGGATGATGATCTCGGCGGCAACAAATTGCCCGATGTTCATCTGCCCGATGATCACCAGATATCCGCCAATGGCCAAAAGGCATGCTGTGATGATGATCTTGAAAATGATGAGTTGGGTAAACTGGCGTTGCAAAACCTTGAAGTGCCGCTCGCGTCGGGCCAGGTAATCGGCGGTGATGGCATCGGTCTTGGCCAGCGCAAAATCAAAGTTGCGGCCTTTGTTAAAGCTGAGGTAGTTACGTGCTATTTCCTGCAGCCAACCGGCTACCCGGTACTTTAGTTTTGATTCGCCCAGCGAGGTTTCGACACCCTTTTTATAGGAAAACCTAAAAATCACATACAGCAATCCCGCCAGCATGATCCCAAACAGGATGAAAAATGGGTGATACAGCGAGAGCAGCACCACGCCAAAGGCAATCTGTAGCACCGCGGCCGAAAAATCAAGCAAAAGTTTGGAAGTTCCTTTCTGAATGGAAAGCGTGTCAAAAAAACGGTTGGCCACCTCAGGCGGGTAATTCTCATGGTGCCTGATAAAGTTGATCTTGGGCAA
>JAEZGB010000058.1 GCA_023437485.1 Bacteroidota bacterium | reverse complement strand
TGCTGAAGGCGTTCATCCTAAAGATATTTTCGCCGCTTCCGGGCAGTATAGGATAATACGCAAGCGATACCTGAAAAGTGCTAAAAACCAGGTAGTCGTTGGAAATGATAAAACCAAGGCCAATCTTGGAATAGGCCCTGGAATTCAATATCGATCCGCCGGGCCTGCCCAAAAAGCCAACCGAATAATTGAAATAGGGATTGACGCGAAATCCGATAAAGTTCCAGGGAGAATACGCCTGAGTTTGCCAGGTCAGCAGTAGCTTTTTATCGCCAAAAAGTTCACGCGAATCCAATCCGGCAATTCCGTTGGGCGATTCGTTCAGGGTGAGCAGGTCGGCATTTGACGGTTGCCGGCTGTTGCCGAGCACTGCCCTGGCCTTGACAAAATGCCTGAATTTCCATTGGCCGGCCTCGAGCAGGTTGGTGAAATAATTCCCCTGAAGCGTAAGCGCACTTTGCCGGGCCTTTGAATTTGAGACAAAGGTCCCGTATTCAAAATTAGAACTCAGGTAACCAAATCGGTAGTATTGTCCCAGGGAAACCCGCGCCCCGAGGTAGAGTCGACCCGTATCGTTTTTATCCTGCCATCCGCCGGTAAGGCCAAAGGCACGGCCCACCGGAACGTCTTCGACAATCCCGTAATTAAAGATATAACGGTCTTCAATAAATTGCCGTGACGATACACCGATGCCCACCAGATAAAATTTTTCGTCCGAAAAAAAAGCAATCGAATCATAAACCGCGGAGGGTGCCTCGCTATAGTCGACCTTGAGAAACCGGGCCGTAGTGATCAGGTTGGTTTGCCGGTAGCGTTCAGTATTTCCCTTGAAAATCCTGAAGGAATGTCCCGCCCAATAATCCTGTGTCGAATATTTAAAATTTTGCCTGGCATATACCCGCGAGGCATCCTGCAGCGAATCTACCCGAAATTGCTGGTCCAGGTAAATCCCCGCCGCCCATCGGGTAAAGGGTGAAAAGAAGGGGCGCTCGATGTTCAGGCTTTTGGTGTAATCCCGTTCCAGGTCAATTTGATAGGCGAGCGAGGTGCGGATGTAGGTATTGAGGATGTTGGGGATGGTATAGCGGGTGCTGTAGGCATTGTCACCGGTTGAAAATTCCTTTTCCCAACGGTGCTCAAATTGATGCCCGGTACCGATGAAATTCCGTTCGGTGAGGTCAATCCTGGAATTGTTGGCTGAAATCGCCAGGTCCGGAATCAGGCTCCAGGAATCAAGCGCGCGAATATTCACATCGACCGAATCGCGGTTCCCAGGTATGGCAACGGGCTCAATCACTACGCTGCGGATGTACCTCTGCGCGCGGATCAAACGTTCCGATTCCTGCACCATCAGCGAATCAAACGGTATGTTTCGTTTAAAAAGCAGCAGGTTTTTGATGGCGATCTGCCGCGTCTTGATGTGCAGGTTGTTTCCTGCCCGCTCCCAGTACCTCTTGGGTTTGCGGGTCGTATCGCGGTCTGAGTAGCCAAACGGGTCAAGGGTTTCGATATTGATATTTCGGATGATCTTGCCCTCATAAGACCGCCGTCTTTTTTGCGGCACCTTCGGTTTTTTTCGCGCGACCGCTTTTTTGGCCTGAACGGGCTCAAAAATAAGTCCGTGAAGAAACTTGGTAAATCCCCTTTTTTTGGAAAACCGCTCGATGTCCCGATAAAGTTTGGCCGAGTCCTTGGGTTTTTCCTGCGCATTCACTGAGGTGGCAATGACACTCAGGACAATCAGGGCAAAGGTTTTGAATTGCATAGCGGACGACTTCCTGCGGACATTCATCCAAAAATACTACAAAAACAGCAAAATGAAGCGCGTGCCATCAGTTGGCAAAATATTCGGTGATGAACTGGTACTTTTGGACATCGGTCACTTTGTCTTCGCGGTTTCCGTTCAGAATTTCTATTTGCAGGCCTCTTTCGGCCCGGATCCTGTTGAGCAATTCGCGTTTGGCTCCCTCAGGCCCGTAAAGAAAAACGCGGTCAAAATCGCGCACCAGTTCAAAAACTTTTTTGAAGAACGCGTGGTTTTTGCGGTTCCTTTTGTTTGGCAGGCTCCGATCCTCATCATCTTCGGCCTCGATAATGGTAATTACCTTCTCCTCATTTTTGCGTTCAAGCAGGTAGGCAATTTTTTCGTCGAGATAAACGCCGATTTTCGATTTGTGCAGCATGGTCGTTCAATGTTATTCAGGCGCGGAACGCGTGGTTGAGCATTTTGAGGCGCCCGGATTTTGTTGATCTGTTTCGTTGGAGTTGTTTGTTTTTTTCAACCGATAATCTCGCCAGGAGATAGCTAACTGCCGATTCGGCTCCCTGGTTAAGGTTTACCGTGTGCTCTTCCAGCCCGTCGTAGCACCCGCCCGAAACCGGATTGTAAACAATTTGGTTCAGGTGATTTCGGCCGAGAAACCATTCAAAAGCGCGCATCATCTTATCGTAATAGGTGCGGTCGCGGAATACATTGTAAAATGTTTCAAGCGCGAAGATCGTATAGGCCACGTCAATCGGCTGTTCGCCAAAATGATTCCGTTCACCGCCTTTCACGTACCAGTTCCGGTTGGAGATTACCTTGATTTGGTTATCCTGGGTAAAAGTCTGGGATAGCAAAAAGTTAAAAGACGATTCGGCCACGTCGCGGTACATATCTTCCTGGGTTTCGCGGTAAGCGTACAGCAATGCTTCGGGCAGCACGCTGTTGGCATAGGTGAGATAAGGTTCAAACCACAGCCACTCACGGGAACTTTCCTTCAAATAGAGCTGCGTAAGCCTGTCGGCCAATGTCCGAACAAGATGCCTTACCGCCCGCGAACGTTTTGAACTGTTGTAATGACATAGCCCTTTGATGGTAAAGGCCATCGCGCGCGGCGAATGTATGTTTTCGATATTGATCATGGCGCGCTCCATGATATTTTCGGCTTTGCCCCTGAACTCGGGAGGGAGAATTCTCGCATCGGCAATCATATAGCCCAGTGCCCACAAGGCACGTCCGTTGGAATCCTCCAGATTGCAGTTTTGGTTTTCACGGGTAAAAATGCGGCGATCGCTCACATAGTTGAGGAAAGTACCGTCATCCTGCTGGCAAAACTGGATGAAGTCCAAATAAATCCCAATATACCTGAGCGCCGACTCATCTTTGGTCAGTTCAAAATATTCGCACATTGCAATCAATGCCCGGGCATTGTCATCCAGGGTATATCCACTTGACCGGTCGGGGTGGCTGAGTTTTGAAAACTGCAACATTCCAAAGTCAGTGGTCATCTTCTTGACATGATCCAGGCTGATGTCGGGATGCTCAAATGCAAGCGGGATCTTTGAATCGCATTTGTTAAAGAGCAACGCGTGCATAATCGCGGCATTTTCCCAGGAGGTCGGCACAATTTTATGCAGCGCATTGAGCTTTACGCGGTGGCGCATTTCAGTGTCAAAAAGAAGTGTTTTTATGGCCTGGCAAAGCTGATCGGAATCCTGAAATTCAACCAAGAGGCCTGCTTCGCCCTCCAGAAATTCCTTCGCGTGGGGAATCGGTGTCGAAATAATGGCGCAACCACAACTCATCGCGTAGGAGAATGTGCCGCTGACGGCCTGGTTGGGGTCTTTGGAGGTAAAAAGGTAAATATCGGTTAATTGGAGGTATTCCAGCAATTCGTTTAGCGGAAGGTATTTATTGATAAATTTCACATGATCCTGCAGCCCATTTTCCCGCACCATCGCCTCTAGGGATTCCCGGTAAGCTTCGCCCTCGCGCTTGATGATTCCCGGATGTGTCTTGCCGATTACCAGGAAAAGTACGTCGGGTTTGGTGCGAACCACCTCGGTCAATGCGCGAAGGGTTGTCTCAATGCACTTTCCTGAACTTAGCAACCCAAATGTTGACAGGATTTGCCGGCCTCCAAGCCCGTACTTTTGTTTAAGGGTAATCCTGTCGTGATGTTTCACCAGATGCGTGCCGTGAGGAATGACATTCACTTTGGCCGGATCAATTGAATAATGTGCTGTAAGCATCTGTGCGGCGTTGTTTGTCATGACGACAATCTGGTCGCTGAGTTCGGCAATGCGGTTGACATTGTTCCTGAAAGGTTCGGGAACATTGGGCAGCACGGTGTGGAACGCCATGATTTTGGTCTTGGTGATGTTCTCCATCAGTCCGATGAAATCTTCAGTACATTCGGCAAAAAAACCAAATTCATGCTGGAACAGGACCACGCGGATCCTCTTGTCAAGGTTGATGATGTTTGCCAGTGATTTGAACGCGCGGGGTTCTCGCGTATTCAGTATGTATTTGACCTCCTTGGGATATTTGTGCTGTTCGTATTCGTTTTCAAGCGCACAGACGCGCACCTTGAATGATTTGCGAAACTTATCCTTTAGCGACCTCACCAGGTCTTGGCTATAGGTTGCAATGCCGCATTCCCGGGGAGGGTAGGAGGTTATGACCAGGATTTCGGGCACGACATTGGCCTGAAGGTCAGGCCCCGGCCCCGGAGCATAACCGGGTAAGTTTGAAAAGGCGCTATCGCCGTAGTAATTGGAAGCAGGCTGGTTTCTCATCAGATCCGGGTCGCTTTTAATTGTTGTAATAAATCATGCAATTCCATTGAGGCGCATGCGATTTTGTCATCGGCAGCGCCGTAGTATATATAAAGCCTCCCATCTTGGACCAAAGCCCCGGTCGGGAAGCAGACATTATTCACTTCGCCTTTTTTCTCGTAATCTTCAACAGGCGAGAACAGCGGGCTCGGCAGGCGGGAAATTTCCCTGGTAGGATCGTCCAGATCCAGCAATGCCGCGCAAGCCGAGTAAACATAACCTTCCATCGTATCGTAGACCGAATGGTAGATCAGCAGCCACCCGTCAGCGGTTTCAATGGGCGGACACCCGCCTCCTATATAGCTCATTTCATGCGGATACCTGGGATCGAGCACGATATGCGAGCTGAAATCGGCAAAATATCGGGACCAAAATTCCCGATCAAGGTTGTATGGGCTCTCGCATAATACAAGCTGGATTCCGGGCCTGAGCCTGTGCAAAAACGCATACTTTCCCCGTATTTTTGTGGGAAAAAACATCAGGTTTTTGTCCCACATCAAAGGGCTGCATTGGTCGAGCCTGAAATATTTTACATGTGCGCCACCTGACTCCCGCAACGCGCGTGCAAATTCCTTGTTTGAAATCTTTGGCGCAATCAGCCCGCGGCGTTCAAACCGGACCAGGTCGCTGCTGGTTGCCAAGGCTCCCAAGGCATGCTGGCCATCGTACGCCGTATAAGTCAAGTAGAACTCGTCATCAATCATCACAATCCGCGGGTCTTCAACTCCCTGGGATTCATAATCCGCCTCCGGAACCAGCAGCGGGCGCTCAGACCGATACTCCACTTCAAGTGGCGAACCAAGCCTTGCATAGCCAATGACCGAGCGGTTTCCTTGGCTTACCGCCCTGTAAAACATATGGATCTTTCCCTGGTGATCGATCACGGCCGGATTGAGAACGCCCTCGGACTCAAAATCGAGCCCGCTGCCTTGCAGGATCAACCCTTCTCTCCTCACCAGACCATCCAAATCCCCATGCTTGTTCAATACCTCCATGAACGTATTTTTCCTCAGTGGTAAAATTGACGTATTTAGGCTGGTATGGTGTTACAAAACTTTTCCGGAAAATTACAGGATTCCAACAGGTTGGGGTTACGGGAAATCTGCCGTGAATGTTAATTTACTTTTTCTTTTCGGCTTCCTTACGCGCTTTTTCCTCCTCGGCCTTGCGCTTTTTTTCCTCTTGTTTGCGTTTCTTCTCTTCCTCCTTGCGCTGTTTTTCCTTTTCGCGTTCTTTCTTCTTGAAGTATCCGCGCAGCAGGAAGTTGTGCTTGGCCGCTTCCATGTTTTCGTTCAATCCCCTTGACGATTTGCGCAGGTTGACAATCGTCGCATCAATGTTGTCTGCCATTGACTCGTCATTGATCAGCCGCCCTAAAGTTCCCTCGCCATTGTTGATTTTATAAAGGATTTCGGCAATTTCATCGGTGGCGACTGCAGCATTTCCGGCAGTAATCTGCAAGCTTTGCATAATCTCGTCGGTTTCCACGGGCTCGTAGGAGGGGAGCAGTTGCCTGTCCACCACTGGTTTGGCACCGGGAGTTCCGTTGGAAATGGTTATGATTCGGTCGCCGATAATCCCTTCAGACCCGATACCCGCCTGCGAATCTGATTTTATAAACCGCTGAACGTCCTTTTTGAGCAACATTTTTACCTGGACGGTGGTGTCGTTAATAATGCGGATATCGTCAACCGTTCCTACGTTGATTCCTGAAAAACGGACTGTGTTCCCAGGCTGGAGCCCGCTGACGTTATTGAACCGGGCCGAAAGCGTGAACACCGGATCGAACAGGTTTTGCTGCCGGCCGATAAAAAATATGGCCAGGACAAAAAGCGCGATGCCAACAGTCACGAAAAGTCCGAGCCTGGCTTTGAAAGTTGATGATTTAGTGTTCATGATGCTTTGTTTTTATTGTTTTTGGGTCGCGAAAAACGACCGTACAAATTCGTCCTGATCTGCTTCAAATTCGGCAAGGCTGCCTTCCTTGTACACCTCGCCATCCTTTAACATGATAAACCTGTCGGCAACGGTGCGCGCGCATTCGATGTCATGGGTAATGATGATTGAAGCGGTCTTGAATTTATGCTGTATCTCGTTGATGAGCTGGCTGATTTCATGCGAGGTTATTGGGTCAAGCCCGGTGGTGGGCTCATCGTAAAGCATGATTGCGGGGTCCACGATGATGGTCCGGGCAAGGCTGATCCGCTTTTTTTGACCGCCCGATAATTCAGAGGGCATTTTGTTTATCGCGTCGGGCAATCCCACATTCTCCAGGGCTTCCAGGATTTTTTCACTGCGCTGCGCCGCATTGAGGTCTTTGCGGATGCGTTTTAGCGGGAATTCCAGGTTTTGCCTGACGGTCATCGAATCATACAGTGCCCCACTTTGGAACAGAAAGCCGATTTTTTTGCGTTTTTCGGCCAATTCGTGGCGGTCTAGGGTGGTCATTTCGTCGCCAAGTACCTTGATCGAACCTGAATCGGGATCGAGCAATTTTGATATGCATTTAATCAGTACCGATTTTCCTGTTCCCGATTTCCCGAGCACCACAAGGTTTTCCTGATCGCGCAAATCAAGTGAGACTCCCTTCAGGATGTGGACTCCCTTGAACTGTTTGCGCAGGTCGCGTATCTCGATTGCATTTTGGCGTGATTCTTTTTCCATCATTTGATCAGGTCAGTTATTTGGACGGCGATCAGGTCAACCACGATAACCAGCAGGGAAGCCATTACCACTGCCGAATTGGCCGCTACCCCCACACTTTCGGTCCCTCGTCCGGCATTGTAGCCCTTGTAACAGCCCACCAAACCGATGACCAGTCCAAAAAAGAATGATTTTATAACCGCGGGGATCAGGTCCATGAAATCGACATTGGAAAAGGCCTGTGAGGTAAACAATACCAGGTTGATGTTTCCCTTGATATTGGCGCCGGCCCAGCTTCCCAGGATTCCTAGGGCATCGGCATACAAAGTAAGCACGGGCAACATAAGGGTAGCGGCAAGCACGCGGGGCACAATCAAAAATTTAAAGGGGTTTGTCGATGAAACTTCCATGGCATCGATTTGTTCAGTGACGCGCATCGAACCCAATTCGGCACCCATTCCCGAACCGATTTTCCCGGCACAGATCAGGGCAGTGATCACGGGGCCCATTTCGCGGATGATCGATATCGCCACCATCCCCGGCAGCATGCTCTCGGCGCCAAAATCAACCAGCACCGGCCTGGACTGGATGGTAAGCACAAGCCCAACAATAATTCCGGTAACCGAAATCAGCGCCAGCGATTTGTTGCCGATCATGTAGCACTGCTTGAGGAATTCATTGAACTCAAAACCGGCCGAAAAGGTTTCACGCACCAGCCTTCCCAGGAACAGGAATGTATCTCCCATGCCAATCAGGAATCGCTGGACAGCGCCCGGTTCCCGGAATTCGGTTAACTGTTCAGTCGTTTGTTGTTTCATTCTCAGGTTCAGTGTGAGGGTTTGTGATCGTTTCGGTGAAAATCACGGGCTGCGCAGCCTTGGTGACGATCAGAGTATCGGTGGTGGAGTGCGCGTCGTAAAGCGGGAATTTCAAATTTCGCCAGCGCCAGGTCTTGGGCAAATCGTCGCCCATCAGGTATCCCCAGGGCTCCAAAGGCGATATCCGGTCAAAGATTACCTTTAGGATCGCGATCATGGGAATGGCCAGGAACATCCCCGCGATTCCGGCGATCGCCCCTCCAATAATAATCCCGACAATGGATACCAACGCGTTGATTTCCACCTTTGAACTGACAATCATCGGAACCAACAGATTATTGTCAATGAACTGTACGATGATATTGACGATTACCACGCCAAGAATGATGGAAACATCGGGTGAACCGGAAAGCGACGCGGCGATGGAAAAAACCGCGGCAATCATAATCCCGATATAGGGGATCAGGTTGAGCAGCCCTGTCATCACCCCGAGCAGGAAGGCGTATTCCACGCCGATAATCATATAACCGATGGTGGTGAGCGCGCTCACGGTGAGCATTTGCACAAATAGGCCGCTGATATAGCTTTGGATCGAGATGCGTACCTGTGCCAGGATCTGCTGTAGTTTTGGATGGTGTTCCATGGTGAAAAGCTTGCACAAAAACTTAACAAAATGCGTTTTGTACAGCAAGATCAAAAATGTGTAAATCGGCAACAGGATACCGTTCATCAGGGTATCGGTGACTGAAATCAGCGTTTGACCCACGATGCTTCGGCCGGATTGCGATGTGGCGTCGTCAATGAGTTCGTTCTGCTCGCTGAAGGTCAGGTTGAAATTGTCGTAAATAAGCTTTTGCAGGTTGGAAATGTGAAAATTGACGTTGGCCTTGATCTTTCCCCAATCGCTCACCATATCGCTGATTTGCCACGAAAGGAAAAAAATCACGCCCACAAAAAAGAGCATCAGCATCACCACGGTGGTCAGCACCGCGATCACGTGCGGGAAACGCAATTTCCTTTGCAGCCAGCGAGAGATTGGATCCAGAAGGATCGCAAACAGCATTGAAATGAGTAGCGGCGTGATAATTCCCTGCCCGAGGTACAGGATGGTCACTATCGCGATAAGGCTCACCAGGGTGAAGGCAAGCTTGGCATAAAACGGGAACTTGAGCGTATCTGACGGCATAGTAAAAGGTAGGGCCAGGGTGCCCGGCCAATTTTACAAAGTTGCGTACAGATGCTTTCGATTTTATTACACGCGAGTAAGAAAATCTTGCAATATTCGCAGGTTTTAACAGGGAATTTTTTATTAATCGGTAAATTCGACCGGTTGGTGCGGCGGTTTGACGATGGTCACGCCTTTTTGAAGAAGCAGGTTGTTGGGATAGGAAATGATTTCACCGGCCGATGTTCGCATCAGGGTATAAAAGGCGCGGATGTCCATGATTTCGCCTTCGATCGGGAAATCCTTGTCGTGGATGCTTATCGAGTCACCGATTTTAAACGGGAAGGAAAAAAGCAGGATAATTCCCGATGTGATGTTGCTCAGCACGGACCACTGCGCAAATAGAGCGACCCCGATCAGGGTCATGATGCCGGTGACGGTGGCAAAAATATTTTGTGCGTCGACGCCCCAGATCAGGAACAATGCGATGCCGGTAACAGCGGTCATAAAAACGCTGATGTATTTAATGATGAGGTTGGCCCGGTTTTCCAGCACCTGGCTCACCACCGAATACTTTCTGACCAGCGATGCCGCAATGTAGCGCACCACCAAAACCACCGCAATTAAAATGAGCGTGGAAATGGTCTGTTTCTCAAAACCGCTGATCAACATCATCATGGCTTATATGAATTTAAATATTGAAACACTTTGTCAACCGGCAAGCCCATCACATTGGCATATGAACCTTCAATCCGCGCAACGCCAACCAGCCCGATCCAATCCTGAATGCCGTAGGAACCGGCCTTGTCATACGGGCGGTAATGCTCAAGATAATACCGCAAGGCCTCGTCCGGCAGCGGATTGAAACTGACCATAGTGCTGTCCGAAATGACGTCGGTCTTTCGGGTATCCCGGAAACAGACTGAAGTTATGACTTCATGTGTTTGACCCTGCAATTTCCGCAACATCTCCATGGCCTGTTCAAAGTTAGCGGGCTTGTTTAGCGCCTCCCCCTGAAACCAAACGATGGTGTCGCTGGTCACCAGCAGTTCGTCGCTGGCCAGATCATCAAAGGCATCGGCTTTTAACCTGCACAGGAATTCCGGTATCTGGGCCCCGTGGAGCGATGCCGGAAATACTTCGCCAACCTCGCGCACCCTGATTTCAAAATCAACGTCCAGGTCCCTGAAAAATTGTTGGCGGCGCGGCGAACCCGATGCCAGGACAATCTTGGTGCTTTTTAATTTTTCCCTAAGCATTGTACCTGATGTTTAACGATACAACCAAAATTGACAGGATTCCAAAGAGCAATACGAATTTCAGGACGTTGGAAAGATGATGGTATTCGGCCTTGTTGCGTGCGCCCCACAATCTGATGCTGAAATAGATAAGCGGTGCCACTACCAGGGCAAAAGCGTAAACCGCCGCAAAATAAAGCCCGGCCGACATGAAAAATTTATTGATATAAAAAAGAAGGACCGCGATGGGAACGATGCTCACATAAAACAAAACCCTCGAGGTTCGCCCGATCCCGAGCGCTATGGGCAGCGTGTTCATTCCCTGATTGTAATCGCCATCCACGTCTTCAAGGTCCTTGACAATTTCACGTATAAAATTGATCAGAAACGCAAAAACGGCATAATCGATCAAAATCTGGAAAATGATGGAAAGCAGTGCGCGGTTTTCAGGGTTCAGCACCGGATATAGGTCAAATATTCCGATGATGTACACCGAAAATGACAAAAGCAACGCTACCAGAATATTGCCTATCAAAAGGCTTTGTTTGAGGCTGGTGGCATAGAGGTGCAAAACCGCCGCAATGCAGATAAAGATGGCCGCGAACAGGGGCTTGCCAATTGCATTGGCCAAGTAAAATCCGCTGGCCACGCCCACGATATTCAGCGCAAAGTAGGCGTTGTACGCTGCCTTTTCCGAAATTCCGTGGCCCACTGTCAGCCGCTGCGGACGGTTTACACGGTCAGTGTCCTGATCCTGTATGTCATTGAGGATATAGCCCGCAGCGGCGATGCACAGCGTGGAAAGCACCAGGATAAAAAACTGCGCGTCAGTGAGCGCCAGAGGGATATTTTGGAGTTTAAGAAAACCAAAACGGAATAGCAACTGCATCAGCGCCAGCATAATCAGGTTTTGGTATCGGATAAGGTTAAGCCACTTCATCTAGTCGTATTTTGCGTCAAAGTAAGACATCCATTTGCCCTGCACTTTCATCACCTGCTCAATAACATCGCGTACCGCGCCCCGGCCGCCATTGTGGTGCGACACATAGCGCGAAATCCCCTTGATTTCAGGAGCGGCATCACTTGGGCAGGCGGGGATGCCCACGATCTTCATCACGTGGTAGTCCGGAATATCATCGCCCATATACAGGACCTGCTCTCTCGCAAGTCCCTTGTTTTGGATGTATTGCTCAAATACGGCTACTTTGTCGCCGGCGCCAAGATGGATGTCGGTAATGCCCAAATTTTGCAGCCGAATCCTGACGCCTTCATTGGTTCCGCCCGAAATGACGCATACATGGTAACCGCTTTCAACGGCGGCCTTCATGGCGTACCCGTCCCGAATATTCATGGTGCGCAGCATCTCGCCGCTCGAGGTCACATGTACCGAGGAGTCAGTAAGCACACCGTCCACGTCCAGGATAAAGGCGCGGATGCCGTTCATGAGTTCCTTATAATTTTTTTGATTCATCTATAATCGATTGGGTGATGGTTTGATAGATTTTGGCCCTTGATCCTTGCAGGGAACTTAATTGCGCCGCAATGGTTTTCTGGTCACCGCGAACGGCAGGCCCGGTCTGAGCCACTTTGGGTGAAAGTTCCAGTACCTTTTGCGCGGTTTCCCAAATCAGTGGCCTGAGCGCATGGAAGGGAACCTGGTTTTCAGCGCAGATTTCTTCGGCTATCGCGAACATGTGGTTGGCAAAATTGCATGCAAATACGGCTGAGAGATGTACAGCGCGGCGTTGCGCAAAAGCCAACCTTTGCGATGTGCCCAGGGCAAGGGCAGCCTGCTCCAGCAATTCGTAATCGTCTATTGCGGCCGCCTCAAGGAAAACGGGAATTGAGGCGTAATCCAGGTCGCGGCCGCGCGAAAATGTCTGCAGCGGGTAAAAGGACGCCGGCCGGTTTTTGGGATCGATGTCTTCCAACGGCCGGCTCCCGGAGGTGTGCGCAACCAATACCCCGGTAAAGGGAAGCGAGCGCGAAACCTCGGCGATAGCATCGTCGCTGACGGCAATCAACACCAGATCGCAAGTTTGCAGATTTTCCAGGTTTTGGCTCAGCGGGCCCGAATACCACGGCAAAATCTTTTCGGGATTCCGGGCATGGATTCCCGCGAATTCTACCCTGGGAGAACTCTCAAAGGCTTTCGCAAGATGGACGGCCACGTTGCCCCCTCCGATTATCCCTATTTTGACCATGGCGCTAAAGTATGAAAATTTGCCGTAAACGCGGTTTCCGGCACGGGTTGTAAAACCGCGAAATGCTCCTTTTGGCTTGGGTTGACCATTTAATTTTCGTTACTTTTGCAGCACAAAAATTACCCCGCGCCGCAATGTCAAGCAAAATACTTTCCTTCCTTTTCTCCACCCGCCTCATGGCCGTACTATTCATAACTTTTGCCGCTGCCATGGCCGCCGGTACATTTATCGAAGACGCCTATAATACTGATGCCGCCCGAATCATCGTTTACAATGCCTGGTGGTTTGAACTCATCATGTTGCTGTTCATGATCAATTTCCTGGGGAACATAAAGCGTTATCAACTTTACAAAAAAGAAAAGTGGGCAACATTTATCCTGCACCTGTCATTCGTGCTCATTCTTTTAGGAGCTTTCATTACCCGGTACATCAGTTACGAGGGCGTGATGCCCATCCGCGAAGGCGAGGCGGCCAACCAGATTTTCAGTGACCAGGCCTACCTGACGGTTTTGGTCGATGGCCAATACAAAGGTGAGATGCGCCGGCGGGAATTTGAAAAGCAATTGATCCTTTCGCCGGTGACCGACAACAGTTTTACGCTTTCGGGAAAATTTGATGACAAGTCCTTTGACGTAAAATACGCCGGGTACATCATGAACGCCACCGAAACCATTAAACCTGACCAGAACGGCAAACTTTATCTCAAGCTTGTTGAATCGGGAGAAGGAATGCGCCACGAGCACTATCTTGAGGATGGCAAGGTCGAAAACATCCACAACATGCTTTTCGCGCTCAATAAACCCACCAAGGGCGCCATCAACATCACTACTTCCAATGAGGGATATACCATCAGTTCGCCCTTTGAAGGCCAGTACATGCGGATGGCCGATCAAATGCAGGGCAACGTTTCCAAAGATACCGTTCAGCCCCTGATGATGCGCTCGCTTTACAACCTTGGCGGCGCACAGTTTGTTTTCCCCGAAGCCGCCGTCCGGGGCATCAAGGGGCTCAAATCAAACAACGATTATACCGACAAGCAAACTGACGACGCTTTGATGGTAACCGTATCGCACAACGGCGAGCAGAAAACCCTAACCCTGGTTGGCGCCAAGGGAAAAATGGGCGAGCCAAAATCAGTGACGATGGGAGGCCTTGATTTTACATTGTTTTTTGGAAGTAAGGTTTATACGTTGCCTTTCAAGGTGCGGTTGAATGACTTTATCGCCGCCAAATACCCGGGGACTGAAAAGAGTTATTCGTCATTTGAGAGTCAGGTGACGGTGCTTGACGACAAGAGTTTTGACGCCAGGATTTTTATGAACAACGTACTTGATCACAGGGGTTACCGTTTTTTCCAGGCATCATTCGACCCCGATGAAAAAGGTACCGTACTTTCAGTAAACCACGATTTTTGGGGAACCAACATTACTTACCTGGGATATTTCCTGCTGTACTTTGGGATGATGGCCATTATGTTCACCAAACATTCGCGCTTTGCCGACATCAAGCGCAAACTGGAAAAAGTAAAGGCCAAAAAGGCGGCGCTGCTGTGGTTCCTGTTGTTTTCTCTGGGTCTCAGCGCCCAGCACGAACACCAGGGCAGGCCTACTACTGAAGAGGCCTCCAAATTCATTCTGGAAAATGCCGTTTCAGAGCGCCACGCCTCGCAGTTCGCGCGGTTGGTGATCCAGGACCAGGGCGGCCGGATGAAGCCCGTGAACACATTCTCTTCTGAACTTCTCCGCAAAGTTTCAAAAAAGGATTCGTATGAGGGCCTGAATTCTGATCAGGTATTTCTGTCCATGACGCAATTCCCCAATGCGTGGTTTGAAGTTCCGCTTGTTTATCTGAAACCCGGAAATGATTCGCTCAGGCGCATCATTGGCATTGCCGATGATTCCAAATACGCCAAGTTCCTGGACTTTTTTGACCGAACCGGGAATTACAAGTTGTCTCCTTACCTGGAAGCGGCATACTCGGCTGCCGTGCCCAACCAATTCCAGAAGGACTTTATTGAAACAGACAAGAAGGTCAACCTGCTCAATTCGGCGCTCAGCGGAAGCATCCTCAAAATTTTCCCCATCCCGAATGACGAGAACGACAAATGGGTCAATTACATGGAGTTGCAGCACGCCGGGCTAAAAGGCATGGATTCAACCTTCACGCAACAAATCCTGCCCATTTACCTCATGTCGTTAAAGAACGCCGCCGACACTGAAAATTACAAGGAAGCCGACTTTTACCTGAGCGGAATCAAAAAGTTTCAGTCGCGATACGGGAGCAGGGTGATTCCTTCCGATGACAAAATAACCTCCGAGATCCTCTACAA
>JAEZGB010000096.1 GCA_023437485.1 Bacteroidota bacterium | reverse complement strand
GTTTTTGGCTATGAGGGTTTTGAAGTCAGCATCAGCGTTGGGCAAGTTGCCGAAAGCGTGGGGATTTACCTCGGAATTCCATTCGCCCTGGGCCTCATCAGCCGTTACGCAATCATCAATGCCAGGGGCGCCAAATGGTTCAATACCACGTTTATTCCGGTAATCTCACCCATCACACTAATCGCGCTGCTATTTACCATTGTGGTGATGTTCAGCCTTAAGGGCGAACTCATCATGCAGATTCCGGTTGACGTGGTTCGCATCGCCATCCCGCTCATCATTTACTTCACGGTCATGTTTGTGGTGAGCTTTTTTGCCGGGAAATATTTTGGTGCCGATTATTCGAAAAGTACCTCAATCGCGTTCACTGCTACCGGAAATAACTTTGAACTTGCCATTGCGGTGGCCATCGGCGTCTTTGGAATCAACAGCGGACAGGCTTTTGCGGGGGTTATTGGTCCGTTGATTGAGGTTCCCGCATTGATTGCATTGGTAAACGTCGCATTCTGGTTCAGGAAAAAATTTGGGAATCAGCCGCATTTTATCACTGACGAAGCGGCAGATAAATAACAAACCTCGCGCCTTTCCCCTGCCGGCTTTCGGCAAAAATAAAACCGTTGTGGTTTTCAACAACCCGTTTGCAAATGGCCAGCCCTATTCCGGTACCTTCATACGATTCTTTTTGCAGCCTGCGGAAAAGCAAAAATATCTTGTCGGCGAATTCCTGGCGGAAGCCGATGCCGTTGTCGGTAACTGCGATCTTCGCGAATTTCTTGGGATGGAGCGTAATCCCGTCGCGAATTTCGGGCTCATCCATTTTTTCCAACTCAATATTAATCACCGGGGTTTTGGAGGGTGAATGGAATTTGAGCGAATTGGAAATCAGGTTCACAAAGAGCTGATGAATCTGGAAGGGTATCACTTTGAGCACCGGAAGGCCCGCACTATTAATTACGGCGTTTTTGTCTTCAATGTCAGTGGCGAGTGCCTGCCGGACATCGTCCAGTATCGAATTCAGGTCGGTTTTTTTGAAAGTTCTATCGCCTTTCATTGCCCTGGAGTAATTAACCAGGTCAATCAGCAGTGTCTGCATGCGGTTGGCCGATGAACTGATCCGGGCGAAATACTCTCGACCCTGCTCGGTAAGGGCTTCCAATTCACGTTCTTCAAGCCTGGAAATAAACATCTGGATTTTTCGCAGCGGCTCCTGCAGGTCATGGCTCACGATGTTATTGAAGGACTCCAGCTCGGCATTGGTGGCAATGAGGTTTCGGTTGTTTTGTTCAAGTTCAAGGTTTTTGAGCGATTGCTCGGTAATGTCATAATTGACACCGATCATCACGGTTTCGCCTTCCGAATTCTCCACAAAACTGCCCACCGATTTTATGTACCGCATCTGGTTGCTGTTTAAAAAAATCCTGAATTCGGCCGAAACCGGCGTGCGGTTAACCAGGGCGTCAGTGTAGGCATTCATCACCATTTCGCGGTCGTCGTGATGGATAAAGGGAAGGATGTTTTCCAGGCTTGGCTTGTAATCGTCCGGATCCAGCATCATCATTCCGTAAAAATTTTCGGAAAAGGTGTATACGCGGTGCTTGAGATTGTATTTCCAGTGGCTGATCCCGGCGATTCGTTCGGCATTGTTGAAGGTATAGTTCAGGAATTTGAGCTCCTCGTTGAGTTTTCGCAGGTTGGTAAGGTCTGAATTGATCCTGTTCAGCGATATCAAAAGGATGAACAAAGCGATGGTCACCAGGACGAATGACGTGATGGTTGAGCGATGCAATTTGAAACTGTGGTCTATTTGGTTCATTTCGACCGATTTCACCTCGTGCCGCATCGATGCTGCAATATAATCGCGAATGGTATCGGTGAGCCTGTCGGCATTGGCGATTGATGCCCGAAGGTCAGGATTGCCCGACGGCAGGATTCTGGACTTGTAGAGGTTAAGTGCGAAATGATCATAGCGGCGGTCAACCATAGACCGAAGGCTATCGGGTTCAAAAGCATCGCCCGGCTGATGCCACTGGGCCAGTCTTTCAAAATTCTGCCTGAGTTTTCGCTTTTGGACGAACCGGTTCTCAAGATAGGTGCTGTCGCCTGTGATAATGTAACTCCGAACAGCAGTTTCGTTGGAATTGATCACGCTCATGATGTGCTCCAGCTCAACCAGTTTCCGGTTGGACCGTGACATGGAATCAACCGATTTCCCAAGGTTTTGCATCTGGTCAAAGAATACCCCCGTAATGTACACGATGAGCAATATCGCGGTGGCCAACGCAATTTTTATGATGAGCGACGACTTGTAGAGGTACGCGCTCTTCATATTTAGATTGTCAGGAAAAAGGTTTCCATATTCATTCCCGACGAATGGTACTGCCAGTTGATATTGATTACTTCCTGAATGGCCTTTTTGAGTTTGGCGAAGTCATTGGGCTTTTTGATGTACACGTTGGCGCCTCCGATGAATGAATTTTCAATGTCCTTTTCGGCCGACGATGTGGAGTAGATCGCAATTGAAAGGTCATTGAATTTGGCATTCTGGCGTATTTCCTTAAGACAGTCCATTCCGGTTTTGCACGGCATGTTGAGATCCAAAAACAGGATGTGCGGAACAGAATTGTCCGGATGTTCGAGATAATCCATCAGTTCTTCGCCATTTTTGAACACCGATAACCTGTTGCGCATCTTGAGATCGCTCATGGCCTCGATAAAGAATTGACGGTCATCGGCGTCGTCATCCGCCAGCAGGATATGAAAAGGTCCGGTTTTGCCGCTCATCTTACACCATTTCTATTACGCATTCTTGGCCGAAAGCCTTCGTCTTTCAATGATCCTTTTGAACATTGAGGGAGTAAGCCCGGTGGTTTTCTTGAATTGTCCGGAGAGGTGCGCCACGCTGCTGTAATTCAGCTTGTATGAGATCTCCGTCAATGTTAGTTCTTCCTCGATAATGAGCTTTTTGGCACGCTCGATTTTCTGGATGATGAAGTAGTTTTCAATTGAACTGTAAGTGTATTCTGAAAAAACATTGGAAATGTAGCCATAGCTCAGATTGAGCTTTTCAGAGAGGTAAACTGAGATGGTGGTCAGGGGCATGTCCGGCTCGTGCACAAGCTCCACGATGGTATCCTTGATGCGCTGGATCAGCTGGTTTTTGGGATTGCTGACAATTTCAATGCTGTACCGGCCAAGGTCTTTTTGAAGTTGTTCAAAAACTTCATCGGGCAATTTATTGTTGATGATAATCTCACCCAGGCTCAGCATTTCATACTGAATTCCCAATTCGTCAAGATGTTCCCTGACAATCACTTTACAGGCCGCGATCCCGTCAAACTTGATGTAAAACTTCATTCGTTTTAATTTGAACTTAAATATAGATAAATTTTGCTGACAATCGCCAGCACCTGAAAATTTATTGCAGGGCTTTAGGCCACAAAAAAAACGGCTTCAAGCCGCTTGTTTATTGTGAAGAAGCACGGTCACTAAAGTGTCGCGCCTCCGGATAAATGCTGGGTGTCTATATCGCGGTCTTTCAGCCGGATAGACTTCAGGAATTTGGTAATCATTGATATCCCGGTGTTCTTGATGGTTTCGGGATACCTGAGCGCCAGGTTCGCCATCGCGGCTTCAACCCCAATACCGATTAATTTTTTTAGCGGGCCTTTTACCGAACCCAGAAACAGCTTATTGGTAAGGAAACCTGCCCCGAGGCCCATCAGACCGTTTTTGATGTCATTCTTGATTTCGGGCGAACTGTTCAAGGAGCTGATTGCCATCCGAATAAGATTGCCCGGTTTGAGCCTTTCCTTTGCAAGCCTGAACTCAGCCTTGATTTCCTGCATTTCTGCGGCTTGACGGCCTTCCAGTTCAAGGATGCGAAGATCGAGGCTTGATACATCTTGTATTGCCATCAGTTCTTGAATATTTGTTTGATAATAAAATCATTGAGTTTACGCGTCAGCACTTTGACCCTCATGAGATAAATGGCGACGACCAACAGGATGTAGAATCCCGCAAGGGCGAAAAATCCATAGTGCCACTCGCCCAGGACTTTTCCTAAATAAAGCGCCCCACCGATACTTAAAAAAAGGAGGATGAAGAGAAAAAGTACCCAGAGAATGAATCCGGTGGCGACAGAAGCGAAAACTTCCGAGAGCGTCTTGGCTGCTTTTAGCTTATAGAGCTCAAACGTTGTTTTGGCGTACTGCTCAACCTGATCATACAATTTTCCGGTAAACGATTTTTCTTCATCCATACCCATTTCTTTTTTAATTAGCGGCTTGTTGAACCGGTTGAAGTACCTGTTGCAGAACCTGTAGCGCCGGCAGTTGCAGTGCGGCCCTGGCCATTGCCACGGGTTTCAGTGCTGTCGGCACCAAATGACTCCAATTTGCTGGTCACGTCATCAACAATGTTGTTGTACTTGTCTTTCAGACCCTCAACTTTGTTGCGAAGGCCATCGGCATAATCAGTTCCTCTTTCCGAGAGTTTCTTGCGGGTTTCGGATCCTTTGTCCGGAGCCAGCAAAACACCAACGATGGCACCGATTGCTACTCCTGCCAATGTACCCAATAAAACTTTACCTGCTTCCATAATGATTTGATTTTGAAATTAATATTCGTTTTGGTCAAAAAAAAGTGCCTTAACGCTAAATATTCTTTTTCATAGCAATTTTTGCGATATAAGGCACTTCTGAAATGGCATAAACAAAGATGGCTTTACGTAAGCGATTTCTTGTTATATAAATTTACAGATTTGTTATAACATTTACACTACGCCTCGCCACGTGAGATGTTTTGGCTTGCGCGGCGTTGTGCCGATTTAGCCAGGCGGGTACCTCCGTGATCGGCGATGCCGTTGGTTTCGGCTGATCCGAATTTATGTTTAAGCCCGTCAATGATCTCACCGGCTGTATCGCGTACGCCTTTCCAATTTAGACGGTTGTTCTTTGATAGATAATAAGCGGCTGACAGGATCGCGGCTCCCGCGGCAACTCCTGCTACTTTTTGTTTGTTTGTCATTTTATGTTGGATTTAAGGGTTTAATCAAAAAAAATGGGACAATAAACTTGATTATTGCCCCATTTGGCATTTTCAGTTTACCGGCAATTATCGGCTCCAGGTATCGCCTGAATCATCCCGATTGGTACTTTGCGAACGGCCTTCGTCATTGGTTTGGCCATAACGCTGTTCATGGCCGCCTCGTGATGACCCGTGCATGGATGAATCTTCACCCATTGATGAATCGCGTCCGGATGAGTGCATGGATTCGCCTGAGTTCCGCTCTGAACCCTGGTAGCTTTCAGATTCGGAGCCGGTACTCATATTGCGCTGGTTGTCCATGTTGTCTTCTTCGCGCGAAAAATCGTCATTGTCCTGGCTGAACTTTGCCGAATTCCTTCCTGTTGGGTCATTTTGGTTGTTTTCATTCCAGTTCTGATTCTGGCCCATGTCGCGGTTGCCCCGGTTTTCGTTGGAGCTGTTGCCCCACTGATTGTTGTTTTCCATGTTTGACAAGTTTTAAAAGTTTGTGTTTTGTAGTGCCTTCCGGCTTTTACAAAGTTGGCTTTTACCGCGCGGTTTTGCCTTACAGAATCAGCAGATTAGCTTATACCATTATAAGATGAGCCCGTTTTGGTGCGGTTCTCTGCAAAAAAAAAGAGGCTTTCGCCTCTTAAATAAAGTAATACATTCCATCCTGATCGACATTCTTATAAGACTCCCGATCTTCATCCTCGTCCGGTTCCGGCGCAGGTATGTCATCTTCATCTTCAAGATCCTCCTCTTCCTGTGATCCGAGTGCTACAATGCTATCTTCCGGATCATCGAACAAAGCCGACATTGGCTGAACCGAGCGTTTTGCATAATTCGGATTTTTGGACTTGTTGTAATTCATGATCCCAATATTAATTTTCGTCTTCTTCAGCTGCATCAAAATTGATGGTGTTGTAAGCTGCTTCGGTAAGCGTCACGTCAGCCTCTTTCTCTTCGGCCAAAGTCTGCTCAAGAAGTTCTGAAACCTCATCCATTCCCAAGGTCCTTGCGTGTGCGGCCATGGTACCATAAGAGGCAATCTCATAATGTTCTATCTTCTGTGATGCCGCGATGATTCCGGCGTCGCGGACCGGCCCTGGTTCGGTTTCTTCAAGGATGCTTTCCCCTTCCTTGATCAGGCCTTCCATGGCTTCGCATTTTTTTGCGGTTGCCTTCTTGCCAATGAGGTTAAATATCTCTTCCACCCTGGCTACCTGGTTTTCGGTCACCTTCAAATGCTCTTCGATTGCTTTGACCAAATTTGGCGAATCGGCGTTCTTGGCCATCTTTGGCAATGCCTTGACCAAAGCTTTCTCGGCCCAGTAAATATCTTTTAGTTGATCCTCAAAAAGCTCTGTAAGGCCTTCGGCGGCGGTTGATTTGGCTTTAACGATTCTCTTGGGCGCACTCGAAGTTGTTCGTTTCGCGGTCGTTTTTTTTGCAGTTGAACTCTTTGATTTAGTTGCTGTGGCTTTCATATTGAAGGTTTGTTTTATTAGACTTTTACAAATTTCGATTGTATGCGGCTGCGCGCGGTTACACAATTATGCCCATTTATTATAAAGTTCTTATAGATAAGGACATAACCCATAATCCTTCCTTAAAGATGACTGCCAGCACTTGAGAGTACCCCAATTTGATTGCACATAATCAAGTTTAGGTGCAAATCCACTGTTTTTCAACGTGTTATCAGATCGGAAAAACTTCCTAAAAAAACTAAAATTATCGTACAAATATTCTTACGTAATACGCCATTTTATGCGTTTCATCGATGTTTTTTGCATTTTATCGGTAAAAAAATTTGTTTTTTTGATTTCAGAATCTACATTTGGCCTGTCAAAGTATTGAAAGGGGCTATCCCGATCTCCTTTGACAGTTTTTTGGGGGCAAAAAACAACCATATCAAAAAATGAGGGTTATGGAAAAAATTACTTCATTGAAGAAGGCATCCTGTTTATTGTTTGGACTGCTTTTGTGGACTGCGGGATATTCCCAGTCACAGACATTCAATTCAAGCGGAACTTTTACCGTTCCTGCGGGAGTCACCAGCATCACCGTTCAGGCGTGGGGTGGCGGTGGCCGCGGCAGTTCAGTGTCGCTCAATATGCCCGGGGGTGGCGGAGGCGGTGGAGCCTTTGCCCAACGCACCCTGGCTGTAACACCGAACCAAACGTACAGTATCATTGTCGGAAACGGAAGCAGTTCCAACTCGGCTCCCGGGGGCGACAGCACCTTTGGATCATCGTTGGTGGTCGCCAAGGGGGGTGCTTCGGCATCTTCAAACAGTTCAAACGGAGCTCAGGGCGGCCAGGATTCGCAGTGCGTGGGTGATATCACTTACTCGGGCGGAAATGGATCCGGCGCAAGTTTCTTTTACAGTGGCGGCGGTGGATCATCGGCGGGGTATTCAGCCAATGGAAATAACGGAAGCGCACCATGGGGTGGATCGGCTCCGGCCGGCGGTGGCGATGGTGCCAATGGGACCTTGTCCAATACTGGCGGCGCAAGCGGATCAGTTCCCGGCGGTGGCGGTTCCGGAGCGCGCAAATCGAGCGGTTCAAGCAAGAATGGAGGAAATGGAGCCAACGGAAGGGTCATTGTGAGCTGGACGGTTCCTGAAATTGCAGTGTCCGGAAACGGAGTGAACATTGTCGATAACGACAGTTCACCCACCACGGCCGACGGTACTGATTTCGGCGCCCATGACCTGAACACGGGAATCGGCTCATCAACTTTCACCATCCACAACACCGGAAGCGCCGTGTTAAATATCAGCGATATTACCATCACAGGTACTCACGCGGCTGATTTTCAGGTAACTTCAGTTATCCCCGCAACGGTCGCGGCGGGATCTCAGGCCTCCATAACCGTCGCGTTCAATCCGTCGGCGGCAGGCATCCGCAATGCTGTGATCAATATCGGCAGCAATGATTATGATGAGGCCAACTTTAATTTCTCAATCCGTGGAACCGGTTCCAATGCCGAGGTAAACGTAACCGGCAACGGCGTAACCATTATTGATGGCGATACTACCCCATCGGCCACTGACCACACAGCATTTGGTCCAACCGACATCCATTCGGGAACCATCTCGCGCACTTTTACCATCCAAAACGTGGCACCGGCAACCACCCCGCTTACGGTAGGAAGCATAATCCTTTCGGGAACCGGTGCCGGACAATTTAGCGTAACGACAGCTCCGGCGGCATCGGTTGCGGCAGGAAGTTCGACAAATTTCACCATTACTTTTAACCCATCGACAATCGGGACGCATACGGCCGTTGTAACCTTTGCCAACAATGACGGCAATGAGAACCCCTACTCTTTTACCATCAGCGGAGTGGGTGCCGATCCTGAAATCGTGGTTTCGGGCAACGGGCTGGGCATCAATGACGGCGACACGACCCCCGCCTTGAACGACGGTACAAACTTTGGGTCGGTGAGCGCTGCATCAGGTTCAGTAACCCGCACTTTTACCATCAGCAACGCCGGTTCGGCCACATTCCCACTGTCAATCGGCACAATCACCCTTACCGGAACGCACGCATCTGATTTCACGGTGACACAGCAACCGGCTTCGCAGATTCCGGTAAATGGCAGTACCACGTTCCAAATTACCTTTGATCCCAGCAATACTGGCGCACGCAATGCGGTTGTCAATATTCCCAACAATGACAGCAATGAAAGCCCTTATAATTTTGCGATCACCGGCACCGGGACACAGCCTGAAATAAATCTTACCGGCAACGGCGTGTCAATCGTTTCAGGCGATTCTACCCCGTCACTGGCCGACAATACTAATTTTGGAACCGTTTCCATCGAGAACGGAAGTACTTTGGTGACCTATACCATCCACAATACCGGAGTAGGCGCGTTGAACATTGACACCGTGTCCTTTTCAGGGCCGGACGCCGCGTATTTTTCAGTGTATTCAGCACCGGCCTCTTCAGTGCCGCAGGGAGGCAACACAACCTTCCAGGTGAGGTTCGCGCCCTTGACCATTGGTAATAAAAGTGCCATAATTTCAATTGTCAATGATGACAGCAATGAAAATCCGTACACTTTTGCCCTTGCGGGGCTGGGGGTCCGGACCTATCCCGATACCGACGGCGACGGGGTAAGTGACAATATCGACATTGACGATGACAACGACGGAATCCTTGATGTACACGAGCAGGACAGCTGCGGCTCATCGCCTTTTGGCACCTCGGTGGAGCACACCTTCCTAAACGAAACTTTTGGTACCGGTACCACGCGCGGGACCATCAATGTGAACATTCCCGGAGCCGTGACCACTTATTGTTATGAAGATGGCATCGTGGGCGCCAACACCGCGTCCTGCGATATGCAGAGCGACTGGAGCCTTAACGACGGGGAATATACGGTGTACTACAACATCAGCGCGCCGTCAGGAAACGCGACCAATACCGCAACATGGTCATCGACCAACTGGACCGCGGCACAAGACCATACTGAGGGCGATACAAACGGACGGATGGCGATTTTCAATGCCTCGTACACCCCGCAGGTATTTTATGAAACCACCATTTACGGCGTTATTCCAAATGTTCCCATCACCTACAGCTTTTGGGCACTTAACATCATGAGCCAGGCGGCGTACAACGGGACCATCAAGCCTAACATCACCGTTGAATTTTTTGATATGTCAAACAACCTGATCTCTACCTTCAACACCGGGGACCTTGGGCGTTGCGGCACTTCGACGACCGATAATTCATGCGCAATTTCTCAGTGGAGGCAGTTTACAACATCAGTTAACCTGGGCAATAACAGCGCGTTCGTGATTAGATTCAGGAACAACGCCACGGGCGGGAACGGCAATGACCTTGCTTTGGATGACATTGTGATCAAGCAACAGTATTGTGACCGCGACAACGACGGGGTTGCCGATATCTATGACCTGGACTCTGATAATGACGGGATCCCGGATATTGAGGAGGCCGGATTTTACAGCCTGAGCGGCGGAAAAGCCTATATGGACCTTCAGCCTTCGGTTTGGCAGGACCAGAACCTCAACGGTTTGCACGATCATATCGACGCGCTGATTGCCGCGGGAACCCACGCGCTTCGCGATACCGACAACGACCAGGTCCCTGATTACCTTGATCTGGATTCAGACAATGATACGCTTTTTGACGTGGATGAGGCCGGCCTTTTGAACGGCGACGGCGACATTGACGGCGACGGGCTTGGCGACGGGATCGATACCGATAAAGACGGAATCCTTAACATTTACGACAATTTTGTTGGCTACGGCACACTTGTAAGGCCCGCTGCGGAAGATGCCGACTTTGATGGCATTTCAGACTACCGTGAAACAGATTCAAACAACGACGGCATATTTGACATTGCCGGGACGCTATACGCACACCTGGACACCAACAACGACGGTAAAATAAACGGCACAACTGATGTGGACAAAGATGGAATTGTCGATGCTTTTGACTCTGCGACTTCGTCAATCGGCTCGCCCAGGCATTTGAACACCAAATTGTTCCTCGATTTTGACGGTCGGAATGATTACGCCGAAGCCACCCAGCTGCTTGGCGGATTGGCCCGTGCAACGCTGATGGGCTGGATAAAGCTTGACCCCGGGTTCAACGCGACAGGTTTTATCATGGGCCAGGAAAACTTCAATTTGAAGGTAACGGCTTCGGGCGGATTCAAGCTTTTGGCATCGGCCAAAGGTGTGTCGGTCACTTACACCGCTGACCTGGTCCCCAACAGGTGGTATCACGTGGCGGCCGTATATGACGGTGCTTCGGCAGGCGCAAAACTGACACTTTTTGTCAATGGAAAAATTGAAAATACCTCCAACAGCGGGACTCTGGCCGGCGCGTTGCAGGCCAGCACCACCAAATTCTCGATGGGCCGCAATGGAAATACCTCAAACGAGTATTTTAAGGGCTCGATTGATGAGGTAAGGATTTTTAATACCGCGCTGACTGAAGATCAGTTGCAAAAGATGGTTTACCAGGAAATCCGCCAAAGCGGGGCAGCTATCCGGGGAGAGGTAATCCCCAAAGATATTGAGGGGTCCCTATGGGCCAACCTCATCGGGTATTACCGAATGGACGCCTACCGCGGCGATGTGATTGATAACTATATCACCACGGCAATCGATCAGGGGCCATCTACATCACTGGCGCGCATCTACAATGTAAAAAACCTTCGCCGGCAACTTGCACCGATGCCCTTTGAGACTACCATCGCGGCACCTCTTGACCAGGCAGTCAGCCAGAATAATTATGTGAACGGAATGGATGTCCACACCTATGACTGGTCAATCCTAAAGCTCAATCACGACATGGAATTTGGCTATAATCACAAAGACCTTGGCCTTATTGTGGCGCCGGGCGTGACCGTGACCGTGAACAATGATGCGGGCATGCGCAACAGCTGGTACCTGAAATTGGACGGAAAAATGGACCTTCAGGGCCGCTCGCAGCTGGTGCAGGAAGCCGCCAGCGACCTGGACCCGACGAGTTCAGGGCATATCGAGCGCGACCAACAGGGTACTTCAAACCGATGGAACTATAATTACTGGTCATCGCCCGTTGGTGCCATCAATGCCACTACAAACAATAACAACTATACCGTTGCCGGGGTTTTTAAAGACGGTACGAATCCCGCAAATCCGCAAAATATCACCTGGACCACCGGTTTGAACGGCTCGCCGACCAGCCCCGTAACGCTGAGCGGTTACTGGATCTTTAAATTCCAGAACGTAAACAACAGCTATGCAAACTGGGCTTCGGTTGGGCCGACGGGAACGCTATTGGCCGGCCAGGGCTTTACCCTCAAGGGAAGCAACGCATCGACCCCGAACCAGAACTATGTTTTTGTGGGCAAGCCCAACAATGGAACCATTACCACCACGGTGGCCGCAAACAATTTGAACCTGTGCGGAAATCCTTATGCTTCGGCACTTGACGCCAATGCCTTTATTGTCCAAAATGCTGCCAGCACAACAGGGACACTTTATTTCTGGGAGCACTTCTCAACCAACAACACCCATAATTTGCAGGATTATCAGGGCGGATATGCCGTAAGGACGCTGGTGGGCGGAACCCCTCCGGTATCGCCGGCCGAGGTGAGCGGGCTGGGTTCAAGCGACCGCGTACCGGGACGGTTTATCCCCGTTGGCCAAGGCTTTTTTGTAACCGGTAGCAGCACCGGAGGAACCGTGACTTTTAACAATGCGCAACGTGCCTTTATCCGCGAGGACAATGCCGGTTCCAGCATCATGTTCCGCGGTGGCCATGCCCTTGCCGACTCGCCGTTCAACAACCATGAAGATGTTTACCAAGACGATACCTTTGCCCGCATCAGGATTGGGTTTGTATCGCCCAATAACTATCACCGCCAGGTCCTGATCGGTTTTATGGATGAGTTTGCCACGGCGGCCATTGATCCCGGATATGACGCCATCCATATTGACACCCAGCCAAATGACATGTACTTTTTGATGGGGTCCAACAAACTCAATATCCGTGGCGAAGGCTACTTTAATGAGCAAATGATCTTTCCGCTTGGCGTGAAAACCGTTGTTGCCGGAACCGTGAAGTTCAACCTTGACGGGTTGGAAAATTTTGACGGGCAGCAAGTTTATATTCACGACAGTGATACCGGACTGTACCACGACCTTAATCAGGGCAATTTTGAAGTTGAACTTCCCGCAGGCACGCACCACGGGCGTTTTTCCTTGCGCTTCATCCAGGAAACACAATTGAATACCGAGGCATATTCCTGGGAAGACGGGATCGCGCTGGTAGTAAATGAAGATTCTTCCGAGCTGACCATCAAAAGTTCAATCGCCGACGCAACCCTTGAAGCGGTGACCCTGTATACCCTTCTTGGGCAACAACTTGCGAGCCACGTGGTTAGTGGTACCGAAGAACTTATCGTCATGCCGCTAAACCAGGTGAGCACCGGTACCTACATCGTCAGGATAAAAACATCAAAAGGCGAAATCAGCCGCAAGATTGCGATACGATAATTTTTCCTCTTTTTGCCCCACAAGAAGATGAGCCCCTCCACGTGAGGGGCTTTTGGTTTCCAGCTGTTAATTTTTGAGGATTCCGGCCAGTTGTTGCAATGTGCATTGCGATTGCTCTCCGGACGAAAGGTCTTTAAGCCCGAAAACACCCAGCTCAATTTCCTGACTGCCACATAGTACTGCGTAGGGGATTCCGCGTTTGGCGGCGTGCTGGAACTGTTTGGCGGGTTTGGCGCTGTCAGGGTAAAGTTCGCACCGGACGCCCATGTCCCGAAGTTCCCGGATGGCCCTGCTCGCGTATAGCGATTCGCGATGGCCGAAATTCAAAAACAACGCTTTTGGCGTGACCGAAACCCCATCGGGAAAAAGCGAAAGTTATTCCAAAACCAGGTAAATCCTGTCAAGCCCGAAAGAAATGCCCACGCCGCTGACATCCTTAAGCCCGAAAATCCCGGTCAGGTCATCATAACGGCCTCCCCCGCCAATCGATCCCATTGAAATTCCCGCAGGAGGAGCAACTTCCAGGATCGCCCCGGTGTAGTAATTAAGCCCCCGGGCCAATGTCACGTCGAGTTCAAAGTTTGATGATTTTAATCCGAGGGCGGAAATCTGATCATTGATGAATTCCAATTCGGCAATGCCTTCGAGTCCTGATTGTGACGTTGCAAGCAGTTCGCGCAACTGCCGAAGCTTATCGGCGAACGATCCCGTAAAAGCAAATAATGGCGAAAGCTGTTCGAGCGAATGCTCCGGGATCCCTTTTTGAATCATTTCGGCACGGACTCCATCGGCACCGATCTTGTCGAGTTTGTCCAGAGCTACGGTAAAATTAATCAGTTTTTCCTGCGCGCCGATCACCTCGGCAATCCCTGAAAGGATTTTTCGGTTGTTGATCTTGATGGTACAGCCTTTCAGCCCCAGGTCATGGAATACCGCGTCATATAACTGAATGAGTTCGACTTCCTGCCACAGCGATTTAGAGCCCACAACATCGGCATCGCATTGATAAAACTCCCGAAAACGCCCTTTTTGTGGCCTGTCGGCGCGCCAAACCGGTTGAATCTGGTAGCGTTTAAAGGGGAACTCGAGTTCGTTGCGGTGTTGCACCACATATCTGGCAAAGGGTACGGTCAAATCATACCGCAGCGCCTTTTCGGAAATTGAATTGGCCAGTTTTGCCGAATCCAAGGCCTTGAGGGAGCCTTCATCGGCTTTGGCCAGATAGTCGCCTGAGTTCAGGATCCGGAAGATGAGCCTGTCACCTTCTTCGCCGTACTTGCCCATCAGGGTTTCGCTGTTTTCAAACGAAGGGGTTTCAATGGGTTGGAAACCAAAACGCTCAAAATGGTTGCGCATGGTTTGGATGATGTATTGCCGGCGGGCTACCTCGGCGGGCGAAAAATCACGTGTGCCCTTTGGAAGTGATGTTTTTTGAGCCATGGCGCAAATATCGGGAAGAAAGGGCAAATGTGGCAAATGTCGAATGTCAAATGTCAAATGTCGAACGGGCAAGCGGAGTGATAGGAGTTGATGTCCGGGCAGGGCACACGAACTGATGACTGACAGCTGATGACTGACAACTGATGACTGACGACTGACAACTAATGACTGACAAAAAACAAAAAACCGTATTTTAGTGCCCACAAATTAGCCCGATGTTCAAACTTCTCAGGGAAAATATCCGGATTGCATTAGGTTCCATCCGGACCCAGATGCTGCGTACCATGCTCACGGTTTTTATCATTGCCATCGGGATCTGGGCCCTGGTAGGCATCCTCACGGTTGTTTCGGCGCTGGAAAACACATTGTCCAACAATTTTGCGTCAATGGGCTCCAACACCTTTAACATCACTCAGTACAATGTAACCGAACAGCTTGACGGCGACCGTAGGAACCGCAAAGTAAACCCAATCATTTCCTATCCGCAAGCGCGGAGTTTCGCCGATAAGTTCAACCCGCCGTACGCCCGTACTTCGTTATCATTTGTGGCGGCCACCGCGGCCGAGGTAAAATTCGAGTCAAAGGAAACCGATCCCGAAATCCAGATAATGGGCGTTGATGAATATTTCCTGGCCAATTCCGGGCTGGAGGTGACATCGGGCCGAAACTTCACTGGTTTTGACATCCGCAATAATGCCTATGTATGTTTGGTAGGTTCAGATATCGCCAAAAGCCTGCTTAAGGACGTCAACCCGCTGGACAAGATCATCTCGGTTCGAGGGGCCAAATTCAGGGTGATAGGCGTGCTCAAGGAAAAAGGCTCAACCTTTGGCAACAGCCAGGATCTGCGGGTCCTGATTCCCATTCAGGTGGCCCGATCGCTGTTCACCGCGCCAAATATCAATTACTCGGTAAGCGTGTTGGTGAACAACAAGCAATTCTTGGACAAAGCCGTAGACGATGCCACGCTGATGATGCGCCGTATCCGCAAACTCAATCCGGTCGAGGACAATAATTTTGGTGTTTCCCGAAGCGATGACCTTATTAACCGGATTCTCTCCATTACCGAATATCTGGGCTATGCCGCCTGGCTCATTGGCGTCATTACCATTTTTGGGTCTTCTATCGCGCTAATGAATATCATGTTGGTATCGGTAACTGAACGAACCCGCGAAATTGGTGTCCGAAAGGCGCTGGGTGCAAAACGCAGCACCATCGCCATGCAATTCTTTATTGAAACCCTGGTAATTGGCCAGTTGGGCGGTATTGTGGGGATGATTTTGGGGATCCTGACCGGTTACATTTTTGCCAGCATCCTGGAATTTGCGTTCACCATTCCCTGGAGTGCCATTTTCGCGGCGTTTGCCACCACCTTTGTTGTGGCAGTGGTTTCCGGGTCATATCCTGCTGTCAAGGCTTCCCGGCTGGATCCCATCGAGGCGCTCAGGTACGAATAGCGCGAACCATTCGATCATTGCCCAAAAGATCCTGGCGAAGCTGCACATCGGCAAATCCCATCGCCTTCATCAGCGCAACGGTTTCTGGTCCCAGATACTGGTTGATCTCAAAATAGAGCCAGCCTCCGGGTTTCAGGCATTCCATTGCCAACGAGGTTATGCGCCGGTAGAACAGCAGCGCATCATCATCGCTGACAAACAATGCCAAATGAGGTTCGTGGCGGAGGACGTTGGGCTTGATCTCAACTTTTTCCATCACCCGAACGTAAGGTGGATTGGAGACGATGACATCAAATTTTCCCTCAGGTTCATGTTTTAGGATGTCGGCCTGCAGGAAATTGACTTTTGCGCCCAAATCGACCGCGTTTTGCCGGGCCACATCCAGAGATGCAGCCGAAACATCCAGAGCCGTCACCATGGCCCGGGTTTCCAACGCCAATGTAATGGCAATGCATCCGCTGCCGGTCCCTATGTCCAGCATTGTATCGGAATCACGGGCTTGGTCAATTATCCACTGAACCAGTTCTTCTGTTTCCGGCCTGGGGATCAGCACATTCGGGTTGACCGAAAATCGCCTTGAAAAAAACCACGCTTCCCCCAGAACGTACTGGACCGGTTCATGGGCCAGGAGCCGCTCCAGCACTTTTTCCCACTGCGCATGATCCTCCGCTGAAACGACAGGATCGGAGATGGCCAAAGCAGCCCGGCTCATTCCCGTCAGGTTTTGCAGGACAATGTTAAAAATTCCAGTGGCTTCATCAATTCCGACCACTCGTGAAAGCCGGTGAATAAAACCGTTGCGGTACTCGCGTAATGTCATAATTTCCTGGTCATCCACACCGGGCAGGCACAGTGGCCCGTGTTGCCCATGGGCGCGGCTATGTAATCAAATCCCGTTTTCCTGTATAGTTTTTGGGCGGCATCCATATAATCCATCGTCTCGAGGTAACACGTTTCAAATCCCATTTCCCGTGCAGCGTTAAGGCATTTCTCTATCATCAGCGAACCAAAACCGCGGCCGCGCACCGGGGCAAGAAAGTACATTTTTTGCAGTTCGCAAACCTTGGGATCGCCATCCTTAAGAGGCGCAACCCCCGCCCCGCCCACAATTTTTCCGTCCCTTTCAAGCACGAAATAAACACTTTGCGGAGCGTTGTAAGCCTCAAACATGTGGTCTAATTCAGGGTCGGCGTAGGCAGTCCCAACTTTGGGGACGCCGTGTTCCTCCAACACATCCCGGATCACCCGCGCAATCTGCGGATTGTCTTCCTGACGGATCCCTCGTATATTAATTGTATGCATAAATATGTTTTGCCTGCGTACTTTTGCCTTGTGAACCACGAACTTTATATGAACCGTTGCCTTCAATTGGCCAAGTCCGGGTTGGGAAATACCTATCCAAACCCATTGGTAGGCAGTGTAATTGTCCACAAAGATAAAATAATAGGCGAAGGATGGCACAGGCTTGCGGGTTCCCCTCACGCCGAGGTGAATGCGATCCAGTCAGTCAGCAACCGCGAATGGCTTGCTGACAGCACCTTATATGTCAACCTGGAGCCCTGCAGCCATTTCGGCCGGACGCCTCCGTGTGCCGATCTGCTTATCAGCCTGAAAATACCCCGGGTAGTAGTCGGTTGCCTCGATCCCAATCCGGAGGTAGCGGGCCGGGGAATCCACCGTATGCGCCAGGCCGGGATTGATGTAACGGTGGGGATTTTGGAAGATGAATGCCGCGAGGCAAACCGGCGATTTTTTACCAATCACATCAAACACCGGCCTTACGTGATTTTAAAATGGGCCGAAAGTTCCGATGGTTTCATCGCGCCGCTGCAAAATAATGACCGGAAACCGTACTATATATCAGGTGAACTTTCACGTCAGTTGGTGCATCGCTGGCGCACCCAGGAAGATGCGATCCTGGTGGGGGCCTCGACGGTACTGGCCGACGATCCCTTGCTCGATGTCCGGGAGTGGACCGGAAATGCGCCGGTTAAGATCGTATTGGACCGTTCCGGACGTATCAATTCGGGGCACCGGGTGGCAAACAGTGGCAAGACCATCGTTTTTTCGGCTGCTGAAGATGGCATTCAATCTGAAAACATTATATTTGAAACGGTTGACTTTGGACCCGGATACCCGGACCGCGTATTGAAAAGGCTATACGAGCTGGGAGTTTGTTCGGTCATTGTTGAAGGAGGCCGCATCACCTTGCAGTCGTTTATTGATTGTGACACATGGGACGAGGCCAGAATTTTTAGGTGCGACACCGCGCTGGGCAACGGGATTGATGCGCCCGGATTTACCGCGACCCCTGCTAAAGTCCTGAATGTGGGACCTGACCGCTTGTTCATTTATCGGAATTTATGATTGAAACGATAATATTTGATTTCGGGGATATTTTCATCGACCTTGACAAGGACGCCTGTTCACGTGAATTTGCTTCGCTTGGCCTGACGCACATGAACGGCGAAATTGAAAAGCTCAACCATCGCTTCGAGGTGGGCGAAATTGATGAACT
This sequence comes from Bacteroidota bacterium, assembly GCA_023437485.1. Lineage (GTDB taxonomy): Bacteria > Bacteroidota > Bacteroidia > Flavobacteriales > Flavobacteriaceae > Flavobacterium. Next base: position 10,143 of record JAEZGB010000096.1, on the reverse strand, counting down.
CGCTTTTCTGGAAGGCTTCCAAAAACAAATCCCACATGCCGACATTCTGGATATCCGCAAGGCATGGAACGCGCTGGTTGGCGACTTTCCGCTGCGCAGGCTGGAATTTTTGCAAATGCTGACAGGCCAATACAGGCTTTTCCTGCTCACCAATACTGATTCAATACACATAGACCGTTTTGAACACAAGGTAGGCATGACCTTCGCGAGGGATTTTTACCAGTGCTTTGAAAAAGTCTATTACTCCTATGAAATGGGCCTTCGCAAACCCGACCCGAAATTGTTCGAAACCATCATCGGCCGACACGGCCTTGATCCGGCGAAAACGCTTTTTGTTGACGATAAAAAGGAAAACACCGATTCGGCCGCATCGCTGGGCCTGCGGGTGTGGAACCTAATTCCGGGACAGGAGGATGTTTGCGATCTATTCTCCAAAAAATTTGCGTGATTGGACCATTACCGCACTCTTGCCGAACCCGCACCTGAACAATACTTTAAGGAAAAGGGCAGCCGGTTTTTCTCATACGCGTTTCCCATTGAATCTGAATCAGAGGTAAAACCGATTCTCGACACGCTGCGAAAAAAGCATCCGGGCGCGGTTCATTATTGTTACGCCTGGCAGACGGGAATTGAAAAAATAGCTTACCGCGCAAATGATGACGGCGAACCGGCACATACGGCAGGAACGCCAATCTATGGCCAGATCCAGTCCTTTGGGCTTACCAACGTTCTTGTGGTGGTGGTGCGATTCTTTGGCGGGATCAAACTCGGCGTTGGCGGGCTGATCTCGGCCTACCGCACATCGGCGCAAATGGCGCTGGCAAATGCGGTGATCGAGGAGCGCGAAATCAAAATTTTATTTGACATTTTTTGCAACTACGCCAACCTCAACAAGGTGATGCGGATAATCCGGGAGCACCGTGCCGAAATCCAGCACCAAAACATGGAACTCGATTGCCAGATTACAGCTTCGGTCGCAAAGGACCGCGCGTCCGGTTTTGAAGCGGCTCTCGGCTCGGTTCACCAGGCAACCCATAAACGTCAGTGACCTATTTTTAGCAAAAGGTCCTTAATATAATCAGGAGGTGCTACGGGACGCCCTGTATGGATATCCACAAAGACCAGAAGGAAATATGCCGATGTTAACAACTCACCTGATTCGCTTGTGATCTCGCAGTCAAAATCAATCTTGACCGATTCCTGGCTGCGGAAGCTCGTTTTCACCACGAGCAGGTCGTCATAACGCGCCGGCTTTTTATAATTGAGCGTCAAAGACACTATGGGCAGGGCAACCCCCGATTTTTCCATCTCACTGTACGAGATACCGTGCTGCCGGAGCCACTCTACCCGGCCTACCTCAAAATAAGGCAGGTAATTGCCGTGGTAAACAACGCCCATCTGATCGGTTTCACTATATCTGACGCGGATTTCTATGCTGTGGTCTTTCATTTATTTTGGGTCATTTTGGTGGTGTGGAGCGGCACTGACTTACGACGAAAATTTGACAAAATCAATTCCATATTTATTTTTTTTTAACGATTTTTGTTCACATATTTGTTCTCCCCGAAGTCCTGCAAATGACGCTATCTGGCTTGTAGGATAACCTTTAATAAAAATAGAAATTTTAGTCATTTTATGAACAAAACTGCGCAATCAGTATGGGAGAATTGTCTGTCTTTTATAAAGGACAACATCCAGGATCAGGCGTATAAAACCTGGTTTGAACCGATTAAGTCAGTTGAGCTTACCGATAACGCGCTTTACATCCAGGTACCCAGCAAATTTTTCTACGAGTGGCTGGAAGAACATTACGTCAAACTCCTAAAAGTTGCCCTGACAAAGGAACTCGGAAAAAACGCGAAGTTACTCTATAAAATCAAGATGGAAAACACCTATGGCAACAAGCAGCCCTTTACGGAGCAGTTGCCAAGTGCCCATCGAAGCCCGGTAAAGTCGCAGGAAGTCGATGCGCCGTTCAAGAACCTGAGCCCGGAACTCAAGAACCCTTTCGTGATTCCCGGCATCCGAAACCTCAAGATCGAGTCGCAACTCAATGCCAATTACAGCTTTGACAATTTTCTCGAAGGCGATTCCAACCGCCTGGCACGTTCGGCGGGAATGGCAGTGGCCAACAAACCGGGCGGCACGTCGTTTAACCCGCTGCTGATCTTTGGAGGCGTCGGCCTGGGCAAAACACACCTTGCGCATGCCATCGGTGTTGAGATCAAGGACAAGTACCCCGAGAAAACGGTGCTCTATATTTCAGCCGAAATATTCACCCAACAATACATTGATTCTGTCAAAAAGAACAGCCGCAATGATTTTATCCATTTCTATCAGCTGATAGATGTGCTGATCATTGACGATGTTCAGTTCCTGTCCGGAAAATCGGGAACACAGGACGTGTTTTTTCACATATTCAATTACCTGCACCAAAACGGCAAACAGGTGATCCTGACCAGTGACAAGGCGCCTGTGGACATGCAGGATATTGAACAGCGTTTGCTTTCCCGATTCAAATGGGGGCTTTCGGCCGAACTGCACCAGCCCGATTACGAAACACGGATCTCGATTCTCAAGAACATCCTTTATCGCGACGGGGTGGAAATGCCAGACGATATCATTGAATACGTGGCGCGTAACATCAAGACCAACGTGCGTGAACTCGAGGGCGCGATCATTTCACTCATTGCACAATCGTCGTTCAACAAAAAGGAAGTCACGCTGGACCTGGCCAAACACGTGGTTGAGAAGTTTGTCAAGAACATTAAACGCGAGATATCAATCGATTACATTCAAAAGGTAGTCTCTGATTATTTTCAGCTGGACCTTGACACCCTGCAATCAAAGACGCGAAAGCGCCATGTGGTGCAGGCCCGGCAACTTGCGATGTTCTTTGCCAAGAAGTTTACCAAAGCCTCATTGGCTAACATTGGCTCGCAAATTGGCGACCGCGATCACGCTACAGTACTCCACGCTTGCAAAACAGTGGACAATCTGGTATCGACTGACAAACAATTCAAGAAATTCGTTGACGATATTCACAAAAAACTATCTCTTTAAACTTTGTTATGGCGGTCAAGATCCTGATGGTTTGCCTGGGAAACATTTGCCGGTCGCCATTGGCCGAAGGGCTTTTGGAAGCTAAATTGCCCAAAGGCCGGTTCACGGTTGATTCGGCGGGTACCGGCCATTGGCACGTGGGCAAGCAGCCTGATCAACGATCCATTGACACCGCAAACCGGAACGGGCTGGATATATCGCACCAAAAATGCCGGCTTTTTACCGTCGATGATTTTGACGAATTTGACTACATCTACGTCATGGACAACAGCAATTTGAACGACGTCCTGGCGATGGCCCGTAACGCGAATGACCGTGCCAAGGTTTCAATGATTCTCGATGTATTGTTCCCTGGAGAGCGCGTTGACGTCCCTGACCCCTACTTTGGCATGGAAAACGGTTTTGACAATGTCTACAAAATGCTGGACCAGGCTTGCGAGGCGATTGCCGCTGAATTATTGGAAAAACATCCGGCGTGAAGGGCAACCTCTACCTGATACCCACGCTGTTGGGCGACTCCGATCCTGAAATGGTGCTGCCCGGGTCAATCTCGCGAACCCTCGAATTCATCGACGATTATATCGTGGAGCAGGAAAAAACGGCCAGACGGTTCATCAAGCTTGTACGGCCCGAAAAACCTCAACCCTCGCTTCGGCTCCGTACACTGAATAAACACACCCCTGCCGAAGAACACGAGCAAATGTTGCGTCCTTGCCTGGAAGGCCGTCACGTCGGGCTGATGAGCGAAGCCGGTTGCCCCGGAGTCGCCGATCCCGGAGCAGCGATTGTGAGGATTTCGCATGAAAAAGGAATCCGGGTGGTTCCACTTGTAGGGCCTTCGTCAATATTGCTGGCGCTGATGGCATCGGGAATGAATGGCCAAAGTTTCGCCTTCAACGGTTACCTTCCAATCGACAAGGCTGAGAAAAGAGCCGCGGTGCGAACGTTGGAAAAGCGGTCAGTTGACCTTGGCCAGTCGCAGATTTTTATCGAAACACCTTACAGAAACAATAAGTTGATGGAAGATTTGCTGCAGGCTTTGCATCCGCAAACGCTTCTGTGCGTCGCCGCCGATATCACGCTGCCTACTGAATTCATCAAGACACTTCCGGTATCGATATGGAAAAAGAACCTTCCGGAGCTGCACAACCGTCCCGCGATTTTCATTCTGCAAAAAGCATAAAAAAACCCGCCGAAGCGGATTTTCTTATATTCTGACGCGGGCATTGCTGTCGGCCAGGATCGCCGAGGTTTCATACCCCCCGAACTTTTTCATGAAGCCCTTGATCGAACTGCCGTAATTATCGCGAATGTCGCGCTTGCCGTGGCTGTTCAAAAACTTTTTGACTGAACCTGCGCCTCCCAGGTGGGCCGCCGCCAATATACCTGACTCGGTGACCAGCACCCCGCCAATTACTTTACCGTCATAACGCTCAATTTCTTTGCGGAGGACGTGCTTGTTTTTTGCAAGAAGCGCGATAAAGGCTTTTTCCTGAAGTTTGGGGCTGCGCAAAAACGCGGTTGAATCATGGATTCCGATGGACTTCAAAGTGGTGGCCCCAAATTGATATTTGCCCATGTATCCCAATGAATTGACTTTTGAGTATTTTCCCTGCGATTCCTTGAAGGCTAATGCCTCTTTGTAACCAATGAAAAATTTGCCGGTATAGGGAATGTTGTGGTTTTGATAGTCGCGATTGTCGATCGATGGGTAAATGCAAACCGACTGCTGATGTGACTCTATCGCGAAATCTGAAGCCATTTGGCTTTCGAAAGAGCGGAAACTAAAACTGATGAATGCGGTTGTCGCGAGAACTGAAGTATAATATATCCATTTTTTGAACATGCCTTGAATTTCTTCCCACGCTGTCACCGTAAGGAAATTTCTACAGCGCAAAAATAGATAAAATGAACGTATATCTGATATTCAGGCAGTTAAACTAATCCTAAAAATATATTGGAATAAATTTAACAGTGCCTTTCTCACTGATTTCCAGCGCGGGAGCAGGGATTTTTAAGGTATTTACAACTGAAAAAATCGTCCTAAGTACAGCCGAATTGGTCTTGATCCGGGTCAGATCGGCATCAATCCCGACGTAAAATTGCCTGAATCTTTCGCCTTCCGGCAGAAAAATGGTATTGGTAAGGACGTCATTGGCGGTAATCATGCCCTCGGCTCCGTAACCCACGGCCAGGTTAAGCCAACCGGGGGCAGCTTTGAGGCCAAAAGCCCGAAGGTTCCCTGATAGCCAATAAGTCTGCCCATTGTAATCCTTGAAAATCTGCTCCGGGACCGTTGAACCCAGCGCATCGGGCCGCCTGGAAGCATAGACCGTGCTGTGAAACGAGAATTTGGGAATAAACCTTTGTTCTTTCCAGAGCAATTCCTGCCCGACATAGAAACCGGCACCGGCCAGGTTCGCGGCCATGTCGCCATAGGAGAACCCCCATCGTTTGGAATGTCCGTCCATGATTTCGACTGCGGTCAAAAAACCCATTGCCGAAGCGGTTCCCACCCATAATTGAGAACTCTTTGACGCACCGCTCCATGCCAGGGCATCGGCACCCAATCTGGAAAGATGGTAGCCGGCATAGGTGTGGCCTGCCTTGTCCATCTGCAACCATTCGCTGTTGTCGTTTTTGATCTGGAAACTGGACCTCTGGTAATCGGCATACCAAAGCCTGTCCAACGCCGCGAGGGTCAATCCATAGGAAAGCCCCCCACCAATCAATACCGCCCGGTGCCTTGGTTTGTGAAGCGAATCGGCGGGAATTAGCCAATTTTGTTGGGCCAGGCACTGGAATCCCATAAGCATTACCCACAAAAATTTCATCGCTTGATTCCCTGCGAATTGATCCAGGCCACGTACTTGCGGCGGTTTGCCTCGTGTCCGGCCAGCGTCGTGGCAAATTCGTGGTAACCAAACCGCTCTACACTCGCGCAAAAATAAATGTAGTTGTGCGCTTCGGGATTCAGGACTGCCTCCAGGGCCGAAATGTCGGGCATGGCAATGGGCCCCGGCGGGATTCCTTCATACTTATAGGTATTGTAAGGCGAATCAATTTCCAGGTCTTTGTAAAGGACGCGTTTGATCACCCGTCCATAATCACTTTCCTGATGCTTGATTGCAAAAATCACCGTCGGATCGGCTTCAAGTTTCATTCCCTTGCGCAGCCGGTTTAGATAAACACCCGCAACTCGCGGCCTTTCATCCTGCTTTACCGTTTCCTTGTGTACAATTGACGCCAATACCGACACCTGTTGCAGGTTCAGGCCCTGCTTTTCGGCCAGCGCCTTTCGCTCGTCGGTCCAAAAGGCACGGTACTCACGGGCCATCCGGTCCCGAAATTTTTCGGCCGAAGTATTCCAATAAAACTCATACGAGTTCGGGATGAACAGGCTAAGAACATTGGCCCGCGTAAAACCGGTATCGTTCAAAAATCGTTGATCAGTAAAAGCCGCCATCAATTGGGTACTGTCGGCCTCAATCTGAGACCCTATCCTTCCGGCAAGGTCCTCGAGCCGTTCCTGATTGTTGAATGAAAGCTTAACCGGCACGTTCTGCCTGAGTGAATTGACAATATCATTGCTGTTCATCCCGCGACGGATCAAAAAACGTCCGGCTCTGACATTTGCCGGATACGATTTTTTTTCAGCCACCGATTTAAACTTATCGATATCCTTGACTACCGGGGCAACCAGGGCCACAACGTCATCATAGGTGGAATTGGTGGGCACGTACACATAGGTTTCCTTGCCCGCAAAGTTCGTGTTGGACGAAAATATGTCCCTGTACAACAGATATCCGTAAATGATTAGCGCCGACACGACCAGGACGGAAATGATGGCCACAACTTTTTTAATGTTCATCAATGATTTATTAGCTGATAGATGGATTCGTCGCGATACCGGCCATCAACAAGGTTCCACTCTTTCCTGATCCCGCATTCGCGAAAGCCAAAAGTAGCAAAAAGCCGGAGACTTGGCTGGTTTTCACAATCGATGTGCGCAAAAAGCTGGTGTATGTTGAGCGTCCCGAATGCGTAATTGGCCAGCATCGACAAGGCCTCACCTGCAAATCCTTTTTCACGGGCAAAATAATCCACAATGATTCCCACTCCAGCCCGGTTGTGCACCGGATCATAATCGTACAGGTCAATAAGTCCTATTGCGTCAAATGTATTGGGCAGGCAAATGGCCAGGCGAAGTTGTTTGGCAGTAAAAATGTCCTGATGCGAATTTTCCAGATACTGCCTGATCACAAATCGTGAGAAGGGTGTCCGGGTATTGCCATACGCCCACATTTGCTCGTCATTTTCCACGCGCAGCACAAACTCCAGGTCTTCCGGTTCAAGTGCCCGAAGCCATATTTTATTGCCGCGAAGCCTCATGACAGGGTGCCGTCAAATACAAGTTCGGCGGGGCCGGAGAGTACAATATTTGTATAGGTGGTGCCGATTTTGTCAAAAGTTACCATAAGCGAACCTCCCGGAACCCGGATGGAAATGGAAGTTGAGCCCGCGAGCCCCTGATCGTACATGGCCAAGGCCACCGCCGTTGCGCCAGTTCCGCAGGAGAAGGTTTCATCTTCAACACCGCGTTCAAAAGTGCGCACAAAAAATTGATCTGCGCCCCTCTGCTCCACAAAATTGACGTTGCTTCCCTGCTCGCCGTACACATTATGGCGTATTTGCGAACCTCGGGTAAATACATCAAATCCTTCAAGCCCGTTAACCATCTCGATATGATGCGGCGATCCGGTATCGACAAACCATCCGGTGTCCTTTTTTTGCACGCTGTCCACATCCTGCATCCGGAGGGCGATATTGCCATCGGCAAGAATCTCGGCGTGGTGGATTCCGTCGGCTGCGTTGAATCTTGCACTGTTCTGAACCATTCCCAACCGCTTTGCAAAAGCCACCGCGCAACGGCCGCCATTGCCGCACATCGTGCCCGGCCTGCCATCCGAATTGTAGTAGATCATCTCAAAATCTGAATTTTTGTCAGGTTCAATAAGAATCAAACCATCGGCACCAATGCCAAATTTGCGGTCGCAAAGCCTGCTAACCAGTGCGGTATCGTTTTTGGGAAAAGTTTCCAGGCGGTTATCGATCATGACAAAATCATTCCCGGTACCCTGATATTTAGAAAATTGGATGGCCATAATTGCTTTACAAAAATATAAATAAAAGGGGCCGAAACCGCTGTTAAACACGCGTTAAAGGCAAAATTACGCAAAAACAAACCTTATAAATTTACGTTGGATTTTAAAGTAAACATCATGAAAAAATTTTCAGGCTTATTCCTGGTATCGCTGCTCAGCGGGGCAATGACCCTGGGCACCTACAAATTATTCATTGAAGACGATGCCATTTTGAATCCGAACCGGGGAGTTGTTACCCAGGCTCCCTCCCAGTCGTATTTGAGGCCGGTAGGGCTTTCAAATGAGCTGCTTGATTTTACCGAAGCCGCCGAGAAAGCCGTGCACTTCGTGGTCCACGTAAAAAATGTTTCCTACCGGACCGTCACCAATCCCATGCTGGAGTTCTTTTACGGTTACCGCGGCGGGCAGCAACAAGAACAGGTGGGCACGGGGTCAGGGGTAATCATCTCTGAAGACGGCTACATCGTGACCAACAACCACGTGGTGAAGGACGCGCAGGATCTCGAGATTACACTCAACAACCGCAAAACCTACAAAGCCAAACTCATCGGTACTGATTCAAAGATGGACATTGCTTTGCTCAAGATTGACGCCGATGTAAAACTTCCCTACTCGGCATTTGCCGATTCTGACAATGTAAAGGTTGGCGAATGGGTACTGGCCGTGGGCAACCCTTACAATTTGAACTCGACTGTTACTGCCGGGATCGTATCGGCAAAAGCCCGAAACCTGGATAGCAGCGGCCTTCAGTCATTTATTCAAACTGATGCCGCGGTCAATCCCGGAAACAGTGGCGGCGCGCTGGTCAATACCAACGGCGAACTCATTGGGATCAACACCATGATCTCGTCAATGACCGGGTCTTACGTAGGTTATTCATTCGCCGTTCCGTCCAATATCACCCGGAAGATAATCGAGGACATCATGGAATTCGGCAACGTGCAACGCGGAATTCTTGGCGTGGAAGGCGGTGAACTCAACAGCAAGGCTTCAAAAGAGTTGGGTATCCCGGACGTGCCCGGATTTTATATCAATAAGGTCACGGCCAATTCAGGCGCCGAAAAAGCTGGCCTGAAAAAAGGCGATATCATCACCAAGGTGGACGGACGCGACATTGCTTCTTTTGCCGATTTGCGTGGCGCCATCAACATCAAACGCCCCAATGACAAGGTTATGGTCACGTTATTGCGCGACGGAAAACAGTTAACCGTCCCCGTAGTGCTTACAAAATCCGAATTCATCAGCACGGAATTCAAAGGTCTTGAATTGGAAAACATCGATGCGTCTGACAAACGCAAATTCAGGATCAACAACGGCGTTCGTATCAAAAGCGTGACCAATGAGCGCCTTGCCCAATACGCCGACGAACTTGAGGGAGCCATTATCATCAAGATTGGCAATATTCCCGCCATTGACGTTGAAACCGTATCACAGGCACTTTCCAAAGTTGGCGATAACCAAAGTGTTCAACTTGAACTGCTCACCGCCTCGGGACAGCGGGTCAGGCTGATTATTTAAATGCTGCAGGACCCGATCATTTTGCAAAAAAAATCCGCCTCTCAGGGCGGATTTTCTTTTCGTGGACAGTGAATTAATAATACGTATAGCGGCGTACTTTGGCAATGTACTTGGCCAGGCGGATCACCTGGTGGCTGTAGCCAAATTCGTTGTCATACCAAACGTAAAGGACGATGTTCTTGCCATCGGCCGATACAATAGTCGCATTTGAATCGTAAATCGACGGTGCCGATGTGCCCACGATGTCTGACGATACCAGTTCGTTGTTAAGCGAGTATTTGATTTGCTCCACAAGGTTGCCCTCGAGCGCGTACTTCTTCATGATCGAATTGACTTCCTCAACCGAAGTTTCCTTGCCAACCTCAAGATTCAAGACAACCAGCGAACCGTTTGGTAC
>JAEZGB010000118.1 GCA_023437485.1 Bacteroidota bacterium | reverse complement strand
TTATATCAATTCAAAGTGAACAAATCGTTCCAATCCCACATTCGCTAATTAACTGCGCTACGCTACGCTCCGTTCCGTTCGGCTTTGCCTCGGGTTGCTAATTCGCTAATTCGCTAATTATCCCATTGGTAATTCATCATCCTCAGTGCTTTAAAAACTTTTATTAAGATTTAATCTAAATAAGCTATGTTAAAATAAAATCCTTACCTACTTTTGCGGCGTTATTTTTAATTAATCTAAATAATGCTGAAGTTTTTCCTGCCTGTCCTCATGTTGATCGCAACATCGGCTTTCGCCCAAACATCTGTCAAAAAATCCTCCAAGCCTGAAGCCGAGCCTACGCTCACACAGGCCGAACTAGAGGAATTTTACGCCGCAATGTCGGACACGGTTAAAAATAAAAACGGGCAAATCCTCCAAAACATCACGGTAAAATCCAATCCGCAAACCCCACCAGCTGCGGCTCGGGCCAGCATCAAGCCAATGGATCTTCCGCAGGCCGTTCAGGTCATCGGAACCGAAACCATCAAGCAGCAACAATCAATTCGCTTGAGCGAAGTGGTCAAGAACGCCAACGGGGTTTATGTGAGCTCGGCGCGGGGCGGTGCACAGGAATCGCTTTTTTCTCGCGGCTATGACATGTCGGCCAACAATATGTTCAAGAACGGTTTCAGGTTCAACAGCGGGTCAATCCCTGAGGTGGCATCGCTTGAAAAAGTGGAGATCCTCAAAGGCAGCGCGGCCCTTTTGTACGGCAATGTCGCGCCGGGCGGAATCCTCAATATGGTGACCAAAACCCCGCGATTCAACCACGGCGGCGAGGTTTCGATGCAAGCGGGAAGCTATGCGTTCTACAAGCCTTCGGTTGATTTTTACGGACCACTGAGCTCCTCCATCGCCTACCGTTTCACGGGATCTTACGAGAATTCGGAGAGCTTCCGCGACGTGGTCAAAAACGAACGGCTTTACGTAAATCCGTCGTTTCTCTTCAAAGTAAGCGAAAAGACGCGCATCACGCTTCAGGGCGATTACCTTACCGCCGACTGGACACCGGATTTTGGTACGGCCATCATCGGCAAGGAAATCGTCGATTTGCCACGCGACCTTTACCTGGGCGCGCACTGGTCAAACGGCAAGACGGTACAGTCGTCGGTATCGGCACTCGTCGGGCATGACTTTAACCCGAATTGGGAACTTAATTTCAACACAGCCTATCAGGGATACAAGCGCGAATCCTTTGGTACCGAAAGGATCCAGCCCGCCGCAAACGGTGATTGGGCAAGACCGCTTGGCCAAACCAAAAACCTTGAAAATATTCTGGCGCAACAGCTCTATGTTCAGGGGAAATTCAGCACCGGCAAAATCAAACACCAGATTTTTACAGGCGTCGATTTTGAAAACTCCAATGCCGATGCCTATACCTTCGTCCTTTCGCCAACAACCTATGGATCGGGGAACATCTATGACTTTGAGAACTTTGACCAAGGTTCGGGGCCGATAACCTCCACCAACACGCGAATCGTCAAGACCGAAACCAATCGATTTGGCATCTACTTTCAGGATTTGGTCACCCTGACCGAGAAGTGGAAGGTACTCGCCGGACTGCGTTGGTCTTGGCAGGAAGCCACTCCGGACACCCATAACTTGGTGGACGGTGAGATGCAACTCAGCGAAGGCGCCAAGAAAAAAGACCAGGCTTTCACACCAAAAGGGGGAATCGTGTTCCAACCCAACCGCAACCTGTCCCTTTTTGCAAGCTATGCCAACTCGTTTACCCCCAACACGGGCGTTACGATTGACGGCGACCCGATCGAACCTTCAATCATCGACCAGTTTGAGGCGGGTGTCAAGAAGGAGTTTTTTAACGGAAGGCTTACCACCAACCTGACGCTTTACCAGATTGTCAACAGCAACCTCGCGCAAACCGCCGAGTTCAAAGCCGACGGCACACCCAACATCGACACCAACGTCAAAATCCTGAGCGGCGAGACCACCAGCAAGGGCGTGGAAGTTGACATCGCCGGCCAACCTGTTGACGGGCTAAACATCATGGCCGGTTACAGCTACAATGACATGCGTTACACCAAGACTTCCAACACCAACGGAAGCTTTATCGAGGGCGACCGCCTTGTACGAACTCCTGTCCATACGGCAAACCTGAGCTTCTTTTACACGTTGCAGACCGGAAAACTAAAGGGCTTGCAGTTTGGTGCCCTGGGCAATTATACCGGCGACCGTTTTGGCGGATGGAATGACCAGATCAGCATTGATGCCGCCACCGGCGATGTGACCATTCGTGACCGCGACATCCCGCTTGCCGGTTATACCACGATCGATCTCTCGGCGGGATACACCTGGAACCGGTTCACGCTGTTGTGCAAAGTGTCCAACATCACCAATGAACTCAACTATACCGTACACGAAAATTACAGTGTTAACCCAATTGCGCCTCGTCAGGTGCTGGCCAACCTTAGCTATAAATTCTAATGAAACAGCAAACTATCCGCAACCTGCACCGCGACCTTGGATACTTTTATCTGGGCCTGATCATCTCGTTCGCGCTCTCGGGGATCATGATGAACCACCGCGAGCATTGGCACCCCGATAAATACACCGTCGAAACCCGCCAGGTAAGCGTCGGGCCCCTGGACGAAAAGCTTTTTACCGAAGATTATGTCAAGGGCATCGGCAAGAAACTTGGGATCGATGACAAATTCCGCCGGCACAATGTCAAGAAAGGCAACCTGCGGATGTCCTACGAAAAACACGATGTCGAGATCGACCTTAAGACCGGCGAAGGCGAAGTGGTCGCATTTATGAAGACGCCCATCATCAGCCACGCGATGAAACTGCACAAAAACACTTCGAACTGGTGGATTTACTATTCGGACATTTTTGGGCTGTCACTGATTGTAATCGCTTTGACAGGCGCGGTCATGATCAAATACGGCAAGTTCACCTTCAAGGAAAGAGGCTGGAAACTCGCCTTGGCAGGAATCGTATTTCCGTTGGTGTTTTTGTTTTTATTAGCCTAGTTAATTAGCGAATTGGTCAATTAGCGAATTGGCGAATTGACCATAATCAGGATATAGGGGGCTGAGAAGCTAATGTACCACTTGTATAATGTAACAATGTACCAATTACCTCCAAAGAATCTTTTAAGGTAATTGGTACATTTCCTAATTTTCAAATTCGCTAATTGGCTAATTCCTC
>JAEZGB010000029.1 GCA_023437485.1 Bacteroidota bacterium | reverse complement strand
GGCCCCCACCCACCACCCGGAAGTTCGCGATTCGTCCACAATGAGCGTTACGGGATTACCGCAAAAGTGGTTTAAAATCCGGAATTTACCACATCTTCAAATTTTCAAATTTTCAAATTTAACTTGGCTGTCGCTCCGTTCCGTTCGGCTGCGCCTCGGGTCCTCATTTAACGTCGCTGTCGCTACTTTCCGTTCGGCTGCGCCTCGGGTCCTCATTTAACGTCGCTGTCGCTCCGTTCCGTTCGGCTGCGCCTCGGGTCCTAATTTTCTAATTTCCTAATTTCCTAATTTCCTCATTTCCTCATTTTACATTTTAGCTCCGTTTCGCTCCGTTTTCCTCAAAAGATAATTATCAGTTAATTTTCAAATTTTCTCATTTTCAAATTTTCAAATTAAATAGGGAGAGTACCTTCGGTCATCTCCACCGGTCTCGCAAAATTGCAAATGCAATTTTTCGCTTGCTGCGCAAGCGGCGCATTTAAGCCAAAAAAAATCCGCTCAAGTGAACTTGGCGGATTTTTATTTGGCTTAAACGCAGCGAAGCCGCGCTTGATGTGGAGTCGGGGAGAGTCGAACTCCCGTCCAAACGAGCAACTAAAGAGCTTTCTACACGCTTATCCCTTGATTGAATTTTCGTCGCGGTGCTTGGCCAAAGGCAGCCACAACGCGCTTAGCTTCTTAAGTGTCCGAAGGGCGCCAAAGCTTCACCCTCCGTAGGTCTATTTTTACGGTTCCCCTTTAAAGAACGCCACAGACCAGGGCTTTCAAGGAGAATCCTGCCCTCCTACCTTGTAGGAGCGAGGCTAATCTTACTATGATTCAGATTAAGCAGCAAGAGCGTAGTTATTTTCGCCGTTTATAAAGTCGCAACAACAGTTTTACGGGATATCGTTACCTTGCCCGGCGTGCTTACTGTTCAATTCGACCCGCTGTCAAAACCGGTCGACCCCAGTGCAATTAATAATTAATAATTAATAATTGTGGCAAAGATAGGGCAATAATCGTTCCAAGTCAACGCCTTTCGGTTGGCTCATTTTCAAATTTTCACCCGAGCCCGTAGGGCGAACTGAGCGAAGCTAAATTTTCAAATCTTCAAATTTTCAAATTAATCAAGGCGTTGCCGAACTATTCCGCGTCACCTTCCTTAAATGGGTAATCCCCGAACAACTTCGATAAGAACCGAACCCTGTACGGCTTGGTACTGTAGCGGTTGCTGAGCGCGATAATGAGCACCTTTTCCTTTTTCAAGTTAACGTAAGACGAGGTGTTGCCATGCCACCAGCCGTTGTGAAAATAAAAATGTTGGCCGGTAAACCAATCGATCATTCTGATCCCAAGGCCATAGTTCTTTTCGCCTTTGTTCTCAAAACTGTAGCCCACATAAACCTGTTTTTGAAGTTTGGGTGTCAAAAAATCCGGACTGTAGCGGGCCATGTCAAATTTCAGGATATCGCGCGGGGTAGAAAAAATATTCTTGTCGCCATAAACGGCATCCAGATAGTCCAGCGCAATTTCAACCCCGTTGGCAAAATACGAGGGAACCGCCGTTTCCCTGTGTTTTTCAATCTCAAAAACATAGGTGTCGTTCATGCCAAGAGGGTCAAACACCATTTGCTTCATGGCCTCGGGATATGATTTACCCGAAAGTTTCTCGATGATCAGCGCAAGCATTGCATAGTTGGTGTTGCAATAGGTAAAGCGCCGGTCAGTATTAAAGGCCAGGGGCACGTTATCACTTATATACCGATCCAGAATATCCTTATTGGTCAGCGGAACCTTTTTATCCCATTTCCCCGGCTGGTCAAAGTAATAGGCGTAGTTCTGAAGGCCGCTGCGGTGGTTGAGCAAATGCCTCACCGTGACTTCAGGGTAGGGAAAGCCCGTCAGAATCGTATTGACCTTTTGATCGAGTTCAATCCGTCCCGCATCAACATATTCCAGTATTGCGGTGGCCGTCATTACCTTGCTTACGGAGGCAATATGCAGCGCAGTATTGGCTTCAATCTTGGTGCCCTGTATTTTGTCGGCATCGCCCTGATAACGCTCATATAGAGTTTGGCCGTTTTGCGCCACCAGGAAGCTTAGGCTTTCCTTTTCACTGCGCCAATTCTTGTTAACGAACGCCTGGATCGCAGTTCGTTGACGGTTTACGTAATCGGCCGGCATTTTGGGCTCGATAATACGGTACGGCTCCATCCGCACCAGCGTGTCGGCTGGGTCGCGGTGCTTTTCTTCGGTTTTTTCATTGACATCGGAGCAGGAGACAAGCGCCGAAAAAAGCAAAAACGGTATAATTCGGGAAGTTGTAATCATAGTGTTGTTGGCAAATATAGAAAAACAGCCAGGGGGCACCGGACGGGCGGGTGTTAATCTGGGGCTAAATTTTTCAACAAATGTGTAAAACTTATCGATGTAGTTCCCGATTAGGGCTTCGAGGTTGCGCAATGCCTTTAATCGGTGTACTTTTGCGCAAAATCTTCAATCATGAAATTCGGCATCATACGCGAACGCAAGAATCCCCCTGACCGGCGGGTAGTTTTCTCACCTGAAGCACTTCAAAAATTCCAGGAGCAATATCCCCTGGCCGAGATAGTTGTGGAGCGTTCCGATATCCGAGTTTTCCCGGACAGTGACTATTTGAAGGCCGGTTTTGAGATTTCCGACGATCTTTCCGGGTGCGATGTGCTCTTTGGCGTAAAGGAAGTTCCGGTGGAGGCGCTTATCGCCGGAAAAAAATATTTTTTCTTTTCACATACCATCAAAAAGCAGCCCTACAACCAAAAATTATTACGTGCGGTCCTGGACAAAAAGATTACGCTGTATGACCACGAAACCATCGTCAATGCGAACAATAAAAGGCTGATCGGATTTGGCCGATATGCGGGGATTGTTGGCGCCTACAACGGGTTTCGTGCCTTTGGTGCGAAGTATGAACTTTTTGACCTGCCCAAAGCCGAGACTCTACCCGATCAGCAGGCGCTCATTGACAAATTGCGGCGCGTGACCATCCCCAATATCAAGATCGTACTCACCGGTCATGGAAAAGTGGCCAATGGCGCGCTCGAAATGATTGATGCGATGCGGATCAAAAGGGTCGGCGTTGAGGATTTTCTGAACAAAACTTACAGTTCGCCTGTCTATTGCCAGATTGACGTTCTGGATTATAACCGCCGAATCGATGGCGCATTGGGTACCAAAGCCGATTTTTACAGCCATCCTGAACTTTTCGAATCAGACTTTGAGCGATTTTCACAGGTTGCCGATATGTTCATCGCCGGACATTTTTATGCTACCGGTGCCCCAATCATCCTCTCGCGTGAAATGCTGGCCTCGTCAAAAAACAACATCCGGGTGGTGGCTGACATCTCGTGTGATGTTGATGGCCCGATTGCCGCAACCTTGCGCGCATCGACCATCGCCGAACCTTTTTACGGTTATCTGCCATCAACCGGCCAGGAGGTCGATATGTTCCATCCGGCCGCAATTGTGGTCATGGCAGTGGACAACCTGCCCTGCGAACTTCCCAGGGATGCAAGCGAAGGTTTTGGCGAGATGTTCCTTGAGCATGTGGTCCCGGCGTTTTTCAACAATGATCGCGACGGAATCCTGGAACGGGCCTGCATCGCCCGCAACGGACAACTTACTGAAAGGTTTGCCTATCTCTCTGATTATGCCATGGGGATCACGGGTTGATAACTTGTGGGTAAATTAATTGCAGGCCGTGGTATCGCCCGATTATATTTGCCAAATTCGTGTAAATAAATCAGGAGCATGAGTTCTAGTAAGGTGCAAACCCGTTGGGGTCAATTTATTCCGTTGGTGTCGGTGTTTTTTTTCTGGGGCTTTGTAGCGGCCAGCAATGATATCCTGATTCCTG
Organism: Bacteroidota bacterium; assembly: GCA_023437485.1. Lineage (GTDB taxonomy): Bacteria > Bacteroidota > Bacteroidia > Flavobacteriales > Flavobacteriaceae > Flavobacterium. Next base: position 7,171 of record JAEZGB010000029.1, on the reverse strand, counting down.
TATTCAAGAAGCAATTTGACCTAAGCCAGGGCCAGAGTCAATTGGTGTCAGTGGCGTTTTACGTGGCATATACCGTTGGTTCGCTCATTTACATGGCCGTTTCATTCCTTTCAAGGCGCGATATCATCAACCGGATCGGCTACAAGAACGGGCTGGCACTCGGGCTTACCATTTCGGCACTCGGAACGCTGCTCTTTTATCCCGCTGCTAACAACGAGTCTTTTCCGTTGATGCTGGCGGGGCTGTTTATCGTTGGACTTGGCTTTTCGCTTCAGCAGGTGGTTGCCAACCCGCTGGCCATCGCATTGGGCCATATCTCCACGGGTTCACAACGGCTGACTCTTGCCGGCGGGGTCAATAATTTTGGCACCACAATCGGGCCACTGATTGTAAGTTACGCGATCTTCGGGTCAAGCGCTTCGGCCACTACCGATATCAGCATTGAAAGTGTAAAGATCCCCTATTTGGTGCTTGGCGCAGCGTTCATGTTAGTTGCGCTTCTGCTCAAACTGTCGTCGATCCCAGACACGCCCCAACATGAAATAGTTGATGTGGAAGCGCCTGGCAAATCTGCATTGCATTATCCGCAGTTGTTGTTGGGCATGATCGGAATCTTTGTTTATGTAGGGGTCGAGGTCTCTACCGCGAGCAACCTTCCCGATTATATGGAAAAATACGTTGGTTTTGAAACCCGTGACATAGCGCCCTATATTTCACTGTATTGGGCAAGCCTGATGATCGGTCGCTGGACCGGCGCTCTTGAAGCTTTTAACCTGAAAGGCGGTGTTGAAAAGATTTTTAAGTTCATCGCGCCTTACCTCGCTTTTGCCGTATTTCTTGGGGTGAATGCCATCGCAGGGCATGAAATTGAGCGGTTTCTGGTATACGGCCTGGTAATACTTGTCCTTATCGCTGCCGATATTGCCAGTAAGGGCCATCCGGCCAGGATGCTGCTGATTTTCTCGCTGATGGGAATTGCTGCGCTTCTCACCGGAATGCTTACCGATGGAATGCTCAGCGTATACGCCTTTATCAGTGTGGGACTGTTTTGCAGTACGCTTTGGCCCTGCATCTTTACTTTGGCCATCAGCGGATTGGGCAAAGCGACAAACCAGGGCAGCAATTTTCTGATTATGATGATCATGGGCGGCGGAATCGTCAGCTGGTTACAGGGCGTGGTTGCCGATGAAACGAATATTAAATTCAGCTATATCGTGGGTGTCGCGTGCTTTCTGTACCTTGCGGTATATGCCTGGAAATCTACGGGCATTCTGAAATCGCAAGGCATCCGGTTTGAAAAAGCGGGCGTGGGGCATTAAAAAAAGTGCCCTGAGGCACTTTTTGGTTTAGTCGTGATGCTTGGATTTTTTGCGCTTGTCGTGGCCTTTGCTGTGGTAATGCTTGGACTTAGTCCGGTTATCGTGGCCGTTGGCAAACTTGCTCTTGTTTTTTTTCTTCTTTTTATACTTCTTGTACTTGCGGTCCTTGTCATCAGATTTAATCACAACCGGTCCGCTGGTTTTGGTCATTACCCGTTTTTTTTCAAAGTCAACGGTTCGGTCCGTTTTTACCGGTGCAGTGGTTCGGGTTTGAGAGGTCACGGCCTTGTCTTCAGTCCGGATGATCTTTTTCTTGTTGAAATCAACCGTTGTCTTTGGCTCGGCAGTAGTGGTGGTCGTGGTGGTTGTCTTTGGCGTCACCTTGAGCTGCGCCTGTGAAAGCGAACTGAACCCAACGACGGCCAACAACGATAAAATAATACGTTTCATAATATTCATTTTTGGTTTAAGCTAATTTTTTTCAGGATCAAATTACAAAAACCAAAGACCGTACCATTTACACGATTTAGGATATTTCTTATCAATTGAATTGATTGATGACCTGGCGGATTGCGACCAGTCGGGTCATCAGCCCTTCAAATAATTTCAGGTCTAACATATTGGCTCCGTCGCTCTTGGCATTTGCCGGGTCAAAATGGGTTTCAATGAAAATTCCGTCAACTCCCGCCGCAATTCCGGCCCGCCCGATGGTTTCGATCATTTCCGGCCTTCCTCCGGTAACGCCACTCATTTGATTGGGCTGTTGGAGCGAATGGGTAATGTCCAAAACGGTGGTCGCGAACTGTTTCATGGTGGGAATCCCCCTAAAATCCACGATCATGTCCTGGTACCCGAACATTGTTCCCCTGTCGGTAACCATAACGTTTTGATTGTCGCAATCCAAAACTTTTTGAACGGCGTGCTTCATGCTTTCCGGGCTCATGAACTGGCCTTTTTTAAGATTTACGGTCTTGCCGGTTTGGGCCGCGGCCACCACCAGGTCTGTCTGTCGCACCAAAAAGGCGGGTATCTGCAATATATCGACATATTGCGCGGCCATCGCGGCATCTTCACTTGTATGAATGTCCGTTATGGTGGGTACGCCAAATTCTGTTTTAACTTTCTCCAATATTTTGAGCGCTTTCAGGTCGCCAATGCCGCTAAAGCTGTCAATACGGGAACGGTTCGCTTTTTTAAACGAACCCTTAAACACGAAAGGGATCTGCAATTTATCGGTGATCCCGACAAGGGTTTCGGCGATTCTCATTGCCATTTCTTCACCTTCAACGGCGCAGGGTCCGGCCAGCAGAAAGAAATTTCCGCTTTGTGTATTCTTGATGTTGGGTATCTGATTGATGTCCATAATAATTTATTTAGTGTTTTTGAGGGTAAACCCTACCGGAACCATGAGCCGGCCTTTTTCGTAAATATTCAAATACAGCGTGACAGGCTTTTTTTGCCCCAGCCACCGAACTTCATAAACATCCAGGAATCCGGCTCCCATATCGGTGCGTTTTGTGGGGAAGGGGCAACAGTTTTCCATTTTCGTGAAAAATATTTTTTCGCCGTCGGGCCCGGCCAGCGCATTGAAGAACCGTTCCTGGTTGATGTTCTCATCCCTGGTGCTGGAGTAAAAAATGTTTATGGGGTAATCCGGGTCGTATCCGTAGCGCTTATCGGTGGCGAATTCCGTGATCACAAACGCTTTGCCAACCACTTTAGGAATGGGAGCATTGTCATCCACATTCTTGATCGTGCTCTTTGTACTAACGCAAGACGCCGCAATAACCGCTGCCAGGATTATAAAGATTGGTTTCATGAGCTTTTTTCTTTTGAACGCGCAAACCACGCGATAATTGCCGACGCGACCACTCCCATTGACATCACCGTAAAAATGGATTGCATGATCTGGCCTTGGAGCGTGAACATACTCTGCGAAGCACTGGCCGAAATTGAGTTGGCAGCGCTGTAATGTCGCCTCATATTATCCAAAAAATCGGGGGAAACGTATTCCAACGCGACAAAAGTGGTAAGCGGGGATAACACCGCAATGATCACGGTAAGGGTCAGCCCGCTCAGAAACCCGCGGGTCCAGTCCATCATTCCCTTGTAATAGTTGGCTTTTTTGTCAAAGATGCACATCCAGTATAGCGCAAAGCCAAACACGCCAAAGAGTAAACTTACAAAAGCATAATTGGCAATATTTTCATGATGGAGCCCGGCTGTCCTTTCCAAAAATGTCCACAGTAAAGAGATGACCATGTAGATGGCCGCCCATTTAAATTCAATCGAGAATTTTTTCATATCGCGGTTTTTGCCCTTCCAAATTTAACGCTTTATATGATGTGCCAAGGATGGCGAGATCATTTTTCCTACATTTGTAAGTAAGTCGAAATTCAAAATTAATAGTCAAATGGCGGGAGTTAGAAGTGGGAATTCTGGCAATTTTGTTTATCGATTCATTCTTTCTGTCTATCTTTCTTATTCCTCTAATTAAAATATTTATGGAAGTTGTAAATCAAACCTGGCCCTGGTACATTTCGGGGTTTCTGATTGGAGTGGTCATGCTGGCACTGACCTGGTTCGGGAAAACCTTTGGGATGTCGTCAAACCTAAGGGCATTGTGCAGCATTGGCGGAGCGGGCAAGATTGTCCCGTTTTTTAATTTTGACTGGCGTGCGCAGCGATGGAACCTGGCCGTGGTCCTGGGCGCGATGATCGGCGGTTTTGTGGCCGTACATTTTATGTCAAGCCCTTCCAATGTTGACCTGAACCCCCAAACGGTACATCAGCTTCAGCAACTTGGAATTGACGCGCCTAATGGCAAACTGCTTCCCGAAATCCTGTTCGGAAACGAGGCTTTCGAGTACCCCAAGATGATATTTATTCTGGTCATGGGGGGAGTCCTCATCGGTTTTGGCAGCCGTTATGCCGGCGGATGCACTTCGGGCCACGCTATCTCCGGACTGAGTAACCTGCAGATCCCTTCGCTCAAGGCTGTCATCGGCTTTTTTATTGGCGGACTGATCATGGCGCATTTCCTTCTTCCCTTAATATTTTAAGATGAAAACAATCAAATTTCTTCTCACCGGATTCTTTTTTGGCGTCGTGCTCACCAAGTCTGAGGCCGTTTCATGGTACCGAATCTATGAAATGTTCCACTTTCAATCTTTTCACATGTATGGCATCATCATAACGGCCGTCGTGACAGGCTTTTTGGGCATTAGCCTGTTTAAGCGCAGGAAGGTGAAGTCAATTACAGGTGATCCTATTGTAATTGCCGACAAGGAGCCCGGAAATGCCCGGTACTGGATCGGCGGGTTGTTTTTTGGTTTGGGATGGGCTTTGGCCGGCGCTTGCCCGGGGCCTGTGTTCATATTGCTCGGGGCCGGATACCTTCCGATGGTTTTTGTGCTGGCCGGGGCGCTGATCGGCACGTTTATTTATGGCGTGCTCAAGGATAAGCTGCCACACTGAGATTAAAATAATCTTAAATATTGAACCGGACGGGCCAATTTCTCTAATTTTATGTAAACCTAAATCAACATATATGAAAAATTTAAAAATGTTCCTGATGGTGCTGGCCTCGGCCGCCGTTGTTTCATGCAGCAGTGATGATGACGGTCCGTCAAACAATGGCACCCTGACTGCCAAGTGGAATCCCGTCAAGACCACCGTGAAAGTGGGGAACAGCAACACCATTACCCAAAACTACGAAGGCAATATTGTGGGATGCCCCAAAAATTATATTGAATTTGTTCCGGGGGGCGTGTTAAAGCGCGTGACTTCATACAAGGATGGAGACGGTAACTGCCAGGAATCAACAGCCACTTCACCTGCAAACTGGACCGAAGTTGACGATGTAGTCACCATTACCGGCGAATCAACCTACACCGGCGTTTACGAGATATCCCGATTGACCAACTCTGAACTTCGGCTGGTTGAAGAAGACAACACCGGCGGCATCACCACCGTCACGACCCTGTACTTTACCAAGGCTCCGGCCAACTAATATCAAAGCCCTCAAATTGAGGGCTTTTTTATTAACGATGCATTTGGTTACTCTAATAATTCATTGTGCCGATGGACCTTTCACCGGCCAAATCCTGACCCCTAACGATTTCAACTGATAACTTGCAAGGTCAAACAATCTCAGCACTAAGGCCAGCTTCCAGCAATTGGGTGCATTGCGGTACAAGTTCCTTGATCGGGCCAGTTTTCACCGTGCATTTGCCAACGTAATGGATTATCAGCGAACATTGTTCGGCTTGCTCGTAGGTATGGTTGCACACCCGCACCAATGTGTCGATCACATGATCAAAGGTATTCACATCATCGTTGTAAATGATAATCTCATTGTTGAGTGACAAATCTTCCGCGAACTCGCGTTCTTCCCTGATTTTTTCCTTGATTCCCATGGTGTCAGTTTTGGTTGATATATTTTAGGGCCACCCACCGGTTGCGTTCCAATCCGGCCTGCTTTGACAAGCCAAGGGCCCGACAGCACTGGTCAATCGCCTCAATATCCTCATTGTAAAAACCGCTCAGCAACAGCGTTCCGCCTGGATTGAGGCAATCGGCGTACTGCGCCATATCGGCCAATAAAATATTGCGGTTGATATTGGCGATGATTACATCATACTTCCGGCCCGGCAACAGCGCGGCATCTCCTTCATAAACTGTGATATGCGAACAATTATTGCGGCTGGCATTTTCAATTGAATTCAGGTAGCACCAATTGTCGATGTCGATTGCGTCGATTGATTGCGCTCCACGCATCTCGGCAAGAATTGCCAGGATCGCCGTTCCGCAGCCCATGTCCAACACTTTTTTTGAGGCGAGGTCTTCCCTGATCAGGAACTGGATCATCATGTGCGTGGTTTCATGATGTCCTGTGCCAAAGCTCATTTTGGGCTCGATCACTATTTCATAATCGCTTCCTTTTTCCGGATGAAATGGTGCCCGGACGTGGCAAATTCCGTCCACGTCAATGGGTTCAAAGTTTTTTTCCCATTCCTGGTTCCAGTTTACCTGCGGAATTTCTTCAATGGTGTAGGATACCGTGAACTCAGGCGAAGAGAGTACAAATACATCCTCCAGGATGCCCTGATGCCAATCATCCTTTCGGATATATGCCGTCAGCCCAAACTCGGTTTCGACAAAACTGTCAAACGGTTTTTCGCCCAGTTCGGCAACCAGGATTTCAGAACCAAGCTCTTTTGGTTCCACGGTAAAATGATATCCCAGATAGGTTTCAGGCATGGCAATTTTTTATGCAAAGGTAGCAAGTAGGGCCGAACCCCTCAAAAATTAATATTAGTTTTGCACTGCCAATACAACATCAATGAAATACTTCCTACTATTTTCTGCCCTTATTGCCGGGTTTAGCGGCTTTGGGCAGGTTACCATTACCCAGACCCAAAGCGACAATGACCTTAAGCTTTCAGCATTGCCTTATTACAGCTACGGTAAGGGGTTGGGGCTCACTTCGCCCGACAGCCTCTTCCAGCTCAATATCCGATTCCGGATGCAAAACAGGGTGACCTATCTTGACAATGAAGAAGACCGCCCTTCCTATGACGGCCAGATCCGAAGGCTGCGGCTGAGGTTTGACGGTTATGTGGGCGACCCAAAGTTTCTGTATGCCATCCAACTTTCATTTGCACCGGGAGACGTGGGTGAGATACACGAGGGTGAAAATATCAATATTATCCGCGACGCGGTGGTGTTCTATAGGCCCAACCGGCACTGGAACATTTCGTTCGGACAAACTAAATTGCCGGGAAACCGCCAGCGCGTCAATTCATCGGGAGCGCTCCAGTTGACCGACAGGACCATTAACAACGCACGGT
>JAEZGB010000165.1 GCA_023437485.1 Bacteroidota bacterium | reverse complement strand
CCATGACACTGTGTTCGGTAGTCACGAGTTTAACCGCTCCCCGCCACGCAAAGACAAGGCTGCGCAGCCGGCCGCTGATAAAATTTTTATCGCGCTCAAATTCCATCACGTTGCCGCGTTAATTGCCGCGTCGTAATAGGGTTCAGATGAAATGTTGGGCACAAGTTCCGAATGCAGCACCTCGCCGCCGGTTCCAATTACCACGATCGCGCGTGCGTGCAAGCCTGCAAGAATGCCGTTGGTCATTTCAAGACCGTACGCTTTGCCAAAACTGCCATCTTTAAAATCTGAAAGATTGATGACATCGTCAATTCCTTCGGCCCCGCAAAAGCGCTTTTGCGCAAATGGCAGGTCGCGCGAAATGCACAGTACCTTTACACCGTCAAGTGAAGCCGCGCGCTCGTTGAACTTCCGGACCGAGGTGGCGCAGGTTGGTGTATCGATGCTGGGAAAAATATTCAGGATGAGTTTCTGGCCGGCAAAATCGTTCAGGATTTTTGGCTGAAGGTCGGTGCCGACGAGGTTAAAATCGGGGGCGGGCTGGCCCGGTTGCGGAAAACTCCCGCTCAGGTGAATGGTGTTTTCGCCCAGAAGTGTTGTGTTCATAGGATGGTTTGGCGGCAAAATTACGAAAATTATGTGCGGTGCAAAAATGCCTGCGTGAGCGGCAGAGGCGGCATCCTTTTTTTAAGGAACGCAAAAAAAGATAGAGCCGACGACGCGACGGCGCCCCGGCATGGGCAAGACCCTGATTCAAAATTCAAAACCTAAAATTTAAAATTTCACCTGGCGCCGGCACGCCCAATAAATAATAAAAAAAAAGCTGCCCGAAGACAGCTTTTACCAAATCAATAAAAAAATCAGTTGTCAATGGACCCCATGACGCGTTGCATGAAGGCGTTGAGCGCGGCCTTGCGGTCCATTCCGCCGCGTTCGAGTTTTTGCACCTCGAGCGCACCGTACATGTTGGAGATGAGCTCGCCGATTACGTCGAGTTCCTCGTCTTTCAAGGAGGATACCTCAGTAAGGGATTCGAGCACTTCAATGGCTTCGACCAGATAGTCGGCGTCATTTTCATCAATGAACTGCGACAGGTGTTTAATGACGGGCAGCTTCATCAGTTGGCCGAAATTTGACTGACAAGTTCAGCGAGCACTTCGGCCTTGTTGGTCTGTGTCTGGTCCTGCAGCGATCCGCCAACGAATGCGGCGAATGTGGGCAGGTTGTTCACGTTGGCGAGTTTGCGCGACTCGGGCGCCTTTTCGGCATCGATGATCACAAACGCGATATCCTGGTTTTCCTGTGCCATTTTCTTGAATTTCGGTTTCATGATGCGGCAGTTTCCGCACCAGGACGCCGAATATTGAACAACCACCTTTTGATTTGCCGCGATGATTTCGGGCAGGGAGTCGTCATTTAGTTCGATCAACATTTTTAATTAATAATTAATAGTTAATAATTAATAATTGGTTGGGGTCCATAACTCGTAACCCATAACTCATAACTAGTTGCTCAGGTAAGACGCAACGCCCTCGCGGGTAGCGGTCATGGCTTCTTTGCCGGTTTCCCAGTTGGCCGGGCAAACCTCACCTTTTTGCTGAACGTGAGTGTAGGCATCGATGAGCCTCAGGTATTCATTGACATTACGGCCCAGCGGCATGTCATTGACGCTCTCGTGGAATACTTTTCCGGTTTCGTCAATAAGGTAGGTGGCGCGGTAGGTAACGTTTGAACCGCTTACGATCATGGTATCAAGTTCTTCGTTGTACTGGGTTGACTGAATGTCCAGTATTCCAAGTACATTGGCAAGGTTGCGGTTTGTATCGGCAAGAAGGGGGTAAGTTACGCCTTCAATACCGCCGTTGTCTTTTGGCGTGTTGAGCCAGGCGAAGTGAACCTCATTGGTATCGCAGGAGGCGCCAATCACGATGGTATTGCGCACCTCAAAACTGGACAAGGCCTCCTGAAAAGCGTGAAGCTCGGTGGGGCAAACAAAGGTAAAGTCCTTTGGATACCAAAAGAGAAGCACTTTTTTGTTGTTGTTTACGGCTTCTTCAAAGATGTTTATTTTCATGTTGTCGCCCATTTCAGAGATGGCGTCGACGGTAAGGCTGGGGAATTTTTTTCCTACGAATGACATATTGTTGTTTATTAGGTTTTACGAGTGCAAAAGTACGGACCCTTTTAACAAAGATCCATAGACAGGAACTTGAAAATTATTATGCGCCCATAGATTTTGCCTATTAATGCCCCTGGGAGAGTTGTTTTATCTTGATTCTCAGCGCGGCAAACAACAGCGTCATGAATGGGCTGATAATGTTAAAGAATGCATAGGGCAAGTAGGCAAAGGTTGAAACGCCCAAAACGCTGCTCTGGTACGCGCCACAGGTATTCCATGGAATCAGGGGTGATGTGACCGTGGCCGAATCCTCAAGGGTCCGGCTCAGGTTCTCGGGCGCCAGCCCCTTGTCTTTGTAGGCTTTGGCAAACATTTTTCCCGGCACCACAATGGCCAGGTATTGATCGGAAGCCGTTAGGTTTAACGCCAGGCAACTCGCAACCGTGCTTGCAAATAACCCGAAAACTGACTGAAACGTATTTACCAATGCTTTCGTGATCCTGGAAAGCGCGCCAATGGCCTCCATAATCCCGCCAAAAACCATTGCGCAAATGATGAGCCAGATGGTAGACAGCATGCCCTGCATTCCCTTTGCCGAGAACAGTTCGTTTAACATCGGATCCGCGGTTTCGATCTGGGTTTGGATTGTCAGCGCATTTAAAACGCCCTGATAACCGCTAACAAAATCCAGCGTGTCGCCGCCGCCCACCTTTGCCACGATTCCCGGCTGGAAGATAAGCGCGAAAACACCGCCCAATAGGGCGCCAAAAAGCAGTGCCACGAGAGGTTCGGTTTTGCGGATGATAAGAACGATGACAATAATCGGAACCAAAAACAGCCACGGACTTACGTTAAAGGTCCCGCTAATTGCCGAAAGTGTGGCGCCGTCATCGGCAAGGGTATCGGTGGTTTGGTAGAGGCCCAAAATGCTAAACAGGATAAGGGCGAGGATCATAGTGGGAACCGTCGTGTAGGTCATGTAACGGATGTGCGTAAACAAATCAGTTCCTGCCATGGCCGGGGCCAGGTTGGTGGTGTCAGACAACGGCGAGAGTTTATCGCCAAAATACGCGCCCGAAACCACAGCGCCAGCCACCATTCCCAACGGCATCCCGATGGTGGACCCGATGCCTATCAGGGCAATGCCCACGGTTGCCGAGGTGGTCCAGGAACTTCCGGTTGAAATGGAAATGATGGAACAAATGATCAGGCATGCAGGCAGGAAAATGGCCGGGCTCAAAATCTGCAACCCGTAATACACCATCGTGGGGATCACACCGCTCAAAAGCCACGTTCCGGAGAGCGCGCCAACAAGCAGGAGAATCAAAAGCGCGCCCGTGGTCGACTTTACGTTTGACGCGACCTCTTCAATCATGGCGTGGTACTTTACCTTGTTGCGGAAGCCCACCATCGCCGCAATCGCACCGCCAATCAATAAAATGAACTGGTTGGAACCGCCCGTAGCCGAGTCGCCGTAAACATATACGTTGTAGGCAAGCATGATCACCAGGGCAACAATGGGTATGAGTGCCTCAGTTAATGAGAGTTCCTTGTTTTCAATTATCGGGTGGTCAGTGAGGTTTTCAGGGCGGATTTCCTGGCTTTCCATGTTTTGCTTTTAAGGTGCCGCAATATAGGAAAAAGTTAAAAAGCCGCCTTTTAGTCCATCACCGCATTATGGCGCACAGTGCGGCAGGGTGTAAAGGGTAACGTTTGGCGTGGTCATGCCCGAACAGTTTACGTCGGCAACTTCAAATGCGTCCAGGCAAAGCTGTCCAAGCGAAGGGAGATTGTCAAATTTGAGCGGGCAGGCCGATTTTGTGACGAATGACCATCGCTGTCCATTTTGAATGTTGATGTAGTAAAGTTGCGGATTGTTGCCGCAATTCAGCTTTAGGATTCCACTAGTCCGGCAATCGAGCTCAGTAATTGGTGTGCTTCGGATGGTGAGTTCGCGAAGTAGGGGCAATTCATCCAAATCCAACGACTCAATTGGGTTTTGGCTCAGCACCAGATTTTGAAGTTGCGGGAACTGCTGAAGGTTTATCGCAGTAATTTGATTTTTCGAGACATCCATCATTTGGAGCAAAGGTGGAGCTTGAGAGATATTGGCAATGGAATTTCCTCGGGCAATCAAAACCTTGAGGTTTGCGAAGTATTGCAATCCTTCAATAGAATGAATCACCGGCTGATTGCCCGAGGAGGACAAATTCAAACCAAAGACCGACATGGCTTCATCGTAGCTGATCTCGCCATCCTGATTGGCGTCGGCCGATGCCGTGGTTTGTGTGGGATTTCCCTGCTGAAGCGATGCCACGCCAATACCCAAAAGGCGCGACTTTAGCTGCGGGTCAGGGAAATAAATATTTTGTGCATTGACAGAGAGGGTGGTGGCCAAAAGCAATATCAGGCGTTTCATAATTTAGTTTTTGGCTAAACTATGACCCTAATGAATGTGGATTTTACGGGAAAACCGTTGAATTTTTAGCTGTCAGCTGTCAGCCGTCAGTCGTCAGTCATCAGCTATCAGCTATCAGCTGTCAGCTGTCAGTTTGAATCCGTTCCACCCGAATGTTTATCGGTTCCGAACTTTAAACTTTAAACTTTCTAGTTAGTAGTCTTCAGTCGTCAGTCATCAGTCGTCAGTCAAAAATGCCTAAGATGAGGCTTCGTAATGTAAACCGTCATCTTTTGATCGTTAACCACGAACCTCCGTCATGCAGCGCATTAGCTAATTCGCTAATTGCCAAATTGGCTAATTATCGGCACCGCCTCGGGTCGCAAATTACTTCCAAGCCTCCAACCACTAAAGTCGTCAGTCGTCAGTCATCAGTCGATACCGTCAGCTATCAGCTGTCAGCTGTCAGTTTGAATCCGTTCCACCCGAATGTTTATCGGTTCCGAACTTTAAACTTTAAACTTTCTAGTTAGTAGTCTTC
>JAEZGB010000144.1 GCA_023437485.1 Bacteroidota bacterium | reverse complement strand
TATTCAGGGCCGAACCTCAAGGCTAAAAACAACCTCAAAGGTTTCTAACCCGAGGCGCAGCCGAATTGTATGGAGCGCAGCGAAATAAAACCTTTGAGGTCTAAATTACAACCGGCACCCCTGGCGTCGTCTGCGCAAAAACCGCATCTTTTGTTAAAAGTTTAATTGAAAGGAACCTATAATCATCAAATCCCACCACCCACAAAACAAAACCCACCACCAAACCCTGCGTGAGCGATGGAAGCGACCCGAGGCCAAAGGCCGAACTGGCGCAGCAGATTTTTTTGGAGGGCAACGAAATGACGTAGCCAAATGCTGCGGCCGAAGGAACTTCCTAAGGCGTATTTAAGGGCATTTTGCTTGTAAAAGCGAGGAATTGTAGGCTTCGTGAGGGAAGGATTGATAGAGCAAAAAAAAACCGCCCTAAGGCGGCTTTGTAACAATTAGTCCTGTTGCGTTTGCTTCGTGAACTTGTTGAAGCGAAGTTGACCGTCAGAATTGGAATAGGCCAAAACCATTGTGCTTGGCGTGAGCGTGAGGACATCACGGGTAAAGTTATCAGCTTCGGCGGAAAACTCGAGATTACCGTCAACCAGTTCCCAGGTTCCCTGTTTGTTAACAGTCTCGCAATTGCCCTCGATATTGATATCGCTGACTGCAGAGCTAAAGGTATCGCCTTCAAAAATAATTTCATCAGGGGTACATCCATCTACAGCGCTGATATAATTGAGCGCGCCGGCGTTGAGTGAACCTACCTCTGTAAGTACCCAGCGCCCGGTAAGGACGTCAGGTGCCACGTAATCCTGGTCATCATTGTCATCGTCGCAAGATGTCATGCTAAAGGCAAAAGCGATGCAGGCAGCCAAGGCGTATATTTTTTTGTTCATAAGGATCGGTTTAAAAAAGGGCCGCCAAATGACGGCCCGATGGTTTTAGTTTCCTGTAATTTGAAGATTGTCGATCTGGAACGCCCCGTCAAGAGTTAGGTTGGTTCCTGAACCGATAAACTTGAACGCGACGTGAAGCGTGCCGGTGTACGATGAAAGATCAACCGGGCCTGAACTGACAAATTGATACCAGCTTGTTGCCTGGGTTGGCAGATTTACACTTACCTGTGTCCAGGTAGCCGTGGTAACATCGCCTGTAAAGTCAGTTGAAACATAAACTTCAAGTGAATTCAGCGGCGAGTCAACATCAAGGTGGTGCTGCGCGGTTGAGAAAGTCATGATCTCACCAGAGTGCTCGTCCATATTGATCCCGGGAGAAACCAACCAGGCTACGTTGCTCGGGTTGTTTGATCCGAAAGCGCTGAACTCGGCATAACCGTTCCCGTTGAACGACTCTTCTCTCCACAGGCGGGTACCTTCGGTCGCCACGTTGGTCCATCCTGGCAAATCAAAGTTAGTCCCGTCAATAGCCGCTTGGAAATCTTCAGAATAAAAAGCTACAAGACGCGGGTTTTCAAGTTTGATGTCGCGCTCTGTACGTGCCATGAACTGGTAGTCTGATCCGAATTTGGTCAATACGCCGCGCACCTTGCCATTGCCCTCGGCAACCTGCCTTGAAGCAAAATTTGCAAAGCTGCTGGTACGGAAAATAATGGTGTTTCCTTCAGCGTCAACCAGGTAGTGGTTTGTAGCGCCACCAACTTGGTTTGCAGGGTCAAAATAAGTCTTGCCAAGAGCCGCATCGGTGAATTGGACATTGTCAAGTTCGATCAGGGTGTTGATATTGGCGTCCTGCTTGGCCTCATTGATGGTCATGGTGCGGACTAGTTCGCTTTCAGGTTTAATTTCGCAAGAGCGGTTCAGCACCGAACGGTACTGCGACTCAGGCATACGGCCAACCGATGCGGCACCCGAAGTGTTCACGAAGATCGCCCCGATGCGCATTCCGCCGTTTGAAACATCGGTATAAAGATTTTTCATTTCGATAAGCACTTTGCGTCCAGGCTCGAAATTGACAAAAGTTGAAGTCACGTCAACCGGAACGCTGAAACCTTTTACAGGCCCATCTTCAGGCAAAGTCTGGAATGAAATGGTCTTGAAGAAGTTCCCGCCCTCGTCGCTGGAGGTTACGTAGGCTTCAATAACATCATCTCCCGTGTACTGGGTCAGGGTTTGCGAAGCCGGGATTTCAGATACTTCCTTGGTTTTGACCAACGAAGTTTCGGTACAGTCAAAATTTGGAATGGGATATTCGTCGTCATTGACGCAGGCAGTGAAAACCCCTGCCGAAAGGGCTGCCACGAAGGCCGGTTTAAGGAAATTAGTTTTCATAGTTGAATTTTTTTTAGAAGTTGACATATAGGTTTACGAAGTAAGTACGTCCGTAACCGTAAAAATATTTAGGGGCAAACGCCGGCGTACCGCTCGATACGTCCTGGTTGAGTTCGCGGTAGTTGGAGTTGCGCGACTGCTCAAAGCCGCCGGTTTTGTAAGTAATATCAAACACATTGTTCACGCTTGCAAAAAAACCGAATGTTTTTCCATCAATCCTCCATGATTTACCGCCCACAAGGTTCACCAATGTAAAGCTATCGAATTTCTCTTGCTTTAGCAATTGACGGGCGCGTGCCTCGTCGGCTTCAGGAAATGCGAATCCGGAGATATCGGCGGGATTGCGGAAAAAGTTATTGGTCCTCAATAACGGTGCAATGTCAATATAATTG
>JAEZGB010000113.1 GCA_023437485.1 Bacteroidota bacterium | reverse complement strand
CTGTGCAAGGTAATCCGCGAAGGCCAGACCGTGCCGATCAAGGCTGCCGAGTTGGTCATGGGGGATTTCCTGTTGGTTGACGAGGGAACACTGATCCCAGCCGACGGGACATTGGTACATGCAACTGATTTTACGGTGAACGAATCAATCCTGACGGGCGAATCGCTTCCCGTTGCAAAGGACACGTCAATTGCCCAGCCGATGGTTTTTTCCGGAACGACGGTTACCAGCGGACTGGCGATTGCGCGTGTAACGGCCATTGGCGGCCAGACCCGGCTTGGTAAAATCGGCAAAAGCATGGAATCCATTGCCAGTGAAAAAACACCGCTGGAGATCCGGATCACCGATTTTGTAAAAAAAATGGCATTGGCAGGGCTGATCGTCTTTTTGCTGGTTTGGGCCCTGAATTATTTGCGCACCTTTGAGTGGCTGACCAGTTTGCTGCAGGCCCTGACGCTGGCCATGAGCATTTTGCCCGAGGAAATCCCCGTTGCCTTTACCACCTTCATGGCCCTGGGCGCCTGGCGGCTGATGAAGCGGGGAATCATTGTCAAGCAAATGAAGACGGTCGAAACCCTTGGCAGCGCGACGGTAATCTGTACCGACAAAACCGGCACCCTTACTGAAAACCGCATGAGCCTGGCAATGATTTACGACTTTGGCGACGATCAAACTATCCGGATCAATCAAGGTGAGTCAGGGGGAATGAACGTGCTGGAAACCGCAATGTGGGCCAGCGAACCCATCGCGTTCGATCCAATGGAAACCGCGCTGCACGAAGCTTACCTCGCAGCAGCCGAAAAAGATTTGCGCCCCGCCTTTACCCTGGTGCACGAATATCCGCTTGGGGGCAAACCGCCCATGATGACCCATGTTTTTGAAAACGCCGCCGGTGAAAGGATTGTGGCCGCGAAAGGCGCACCCGAGGCTTTGGTTGCGTGCTGCAATTTGCTACCGGCACAAAAAGACCGCATACTGGAGGTAATGGACCAAT
This sequence comes from Bacteroidota bacterium, assembly GCA_023437485.1. GTDB lineage: Bacteria > Bacteroidota > Bacteroidia > Flavobacteriales > Flavobacteriaceae > Flavobacterium. The sequence continues at coordinate 13,270 of JAEZGB010000113.1, read as the reverse complement.
TTGCTGGACAGGGTTTTCGTGTCCTGGGTGTGGGATCGGCAAAATGGGACAAGGACCCATATCCGGCTAACCAAACTGATTTTCCCTGGCGATTTGAAGGATTGGTGGCCTTTCACGATCCGCCAAAGGAAAATATCCCCGAGGTGCTCAACGCCTTTTACACTGCCGGAATTGCCGTTAAGATTATCACCGGCGACAATGCCCTGACAACGGCGGCGATTGCCAGACAAATCGGTTTCAAGGGTGCCGGCGACAGTATTTCAGGCGATGAACTCATGCGCATGCCTGATCCTGAATTTGCCCGCGCAGTGGAGTCGAACTGGATTTTCACCCGGATGTTTCCCGAGGCAAAACTGCGGATCATCAACGCCCTAAAGGCCAATAACCATGTGGTGGCCATGACCGGCGACGGTGTCAATGACGGGCCCGCGCTCAAATCGGCGCACATCGGCATCGCCATGGGGCAAAAAGGAACTGAAATTGCTAAAGACGCGGCATCGTTAATCCTGCTTGACGACGATTTGTCCAGGATGGTCGGTGCGGTGGCGATGGGGCGCAAGATTTACGCAAACCTCAAAAAAGCGATCCAGTATATTATCTCGATCCACATTCCCATCATCCTGACCGTTTTTATCCCGCTGGCTGCCGGCTGGGTGTATCCCAATATCTTTTCGCCCATCCATGTTATTTTCCTGGAACTTATCATGGGCCCCACCTGTTCGATTATCTATGAAAACGAACCGATGGAACCCAATACAATGGCGCAAAAACCCAAACCGCTAACCGACACTTTTTTTAATTGGAAGGAATTGTCCACAAGCATTGTGCAAGGGCTTTTAATTACCGCGGGAGTCATGGCATCATATCACATATCGGTGCTAAACGGACTGAATGAAAACGCGACCCGTGCCGTGGTCTTTTCAACATTGGTATTTGCCAATATATTCCTGACGCTGGTCAACAGGTCGTTTTTGTATTCGGTTATCATGACCATGCGGTACAAGAATGATTTATTGAAGGGAATATTGCTGCTGACGGTAGCCCTTCTCGGCATTTTGCTATACGTGCCGCAGGTAACGGCGTTTTTTGATTTTGAAACGCCCTCCCCTTTTTACGTGTTGCTGAGTCTGATAATCGGATTTGCGAGTGTCGCATGGTTTGAGGTGCTCAAATACATCAGGCGCGTGCGCCGCAATCGGGCAACCTGACCCCTGGCCCGCATTCGAATTCTATCCGCTGGGCGAAACAGCCTTCAATGGTTAATTTTCAATTTTTCAAATCTTAAATTTTCAAATCATTTACATTTGCCCAAACTCAATCAATGACGCCCATCTTCATCCTTACCATTATGATCGGCTATTTTGGCATGCTGATCCTGATTTCGCATTTTGTCAGCCGCAAGGACAGCGGTAACGACGCTTTTTTCACGGCCAACAAAAACTCGAAATGGTACCTGGTGGCCTTTGGGATGATTGGGACCGCGCTCTCGGGAGTGACTTTTATTTCGGTGCCGGGACAGGTAGGCTCGCCGGATGTGCAATTCAAATATTTCCAGTTTGTATTGGGGAACGCCATCGGCTTTATATTGATTGCCAAGGTATTGCTTCCGCTTTATTACCGGATGAACCTGACCTCCATTTACGGCTATATTGAGCAGCGGCTTGGGGCCGTTTCCTACAAAACTGCCGCCATGATCTTCCTCATTAGCCGGACTATCGGTTCAGCAGCGCGCCTTTATCTGGTGGTGATTGTTTTGCAAAGATTTGTGTTTGATGCTTTCGGAATACCGTTCTGGGTCACGGTAGCGGTTTCGCTTGGGTTGATATTCGCCTATACGTACCGCAGCGGGCTAAAGACGATTATCATCACCGATACGCTGCAGACTCTATTTCTGGTCTCATCGGTAATCCTGACCATTTATTTTGTGTGCGACAGCCTGGATTACAACTTGCCCGAAGCTTTCGAGGCGGTCAAAAACAGCCAGTATTCCAAGATTTTCTTCTATGAGGATTGGCTCAAAAGTAACTTCTTTGTCAAGCAGATTTTGGGCGGAATCTTTGTCACCATCGCTATGGTTGGGCTTGACCAGGATTTGATGCAAAAGAACCTTTCGTGCAAAAACATCGCCGAAGCCCAAAAAAACATGTACACCTTTACCGGAATCTTTGTGGTCATCAACCTGTTCTTTTTGAGCGTCGGGGCTTTGCTCTACCTCTACGCTGAGCAAAACGGCATCGCCGTCCCAGAACTCGCCGGAAAGCCGCGCACTGACCTTTTATTCCCTGAAATTGCCTTTAACCATCTCGCGTTAATTCCGGCCGTGGTCTTTCTTTTGGGGCTAACAGCCGCCACTTTTGCCACAACTGATTCAGCCCTCACGGCTCTCACGACGTCATTTTGCGTGGACTTTTTGGGGATGGACAAAGGACTCCGAACCGGTAAACGCGATGTGCGGACCCGGCATGCGGTTCATTTGGGCTTTTGCATCCTGATGCTGGTGGTCATCCTGTTCATTTACGCGATGAACAGCGACTCGGTAGTGAGCCTGATTTTCAGGATTGCGGCCTATACTTACGGGCCACTTTTGGGGCTCTACGCTTTCGGGCTTTTTGTTAAGACCAAGACCGTTAAGGAGCGTCTTGTGCCTATCGTCTGCCTGGCCGCGCCAATCCTGACTTACATCCTGTCATTATACTCAAAAGATCTTTTCGGAAATTATGAATTCGCCGAGGAACTCATTTTGGTCAACGGGGGATTGACCTTTCTGGGGTTGATGTTGATTTCGAAGAAGGCGGTGGGGAGGACGCGGTTTTAGCTGTCAGCTATCAGCTATCAGCTATCAGCTTGATTCCGTTCAACCCGGGTGTTAAGCTATCAGCTATCAGCAGTCAGTTTGATTCCGTTTCTCCCGGGTGTTTATCGGCAACTTCTTTCTTCTTTCTTCTTTCTTCTTTCTTCTTTCCTCTTTCCTCTTTCCTCTTTCCTCTTTCGACTTTCGACTTTCGACTTTCGACTTTCGACTTTTCTTTTAATAACTTCTCATCGACAACATCACCAACGTACAGCCCACTTCCACCTCGATTCCCCGCTCGCGAAGCAACTGGTACAGTTCAGGATTTTCAGTTCCGGGGTTAAAAATGACGCGCTCGGGCATTAGTGAGAGGATGTAGTCGTAATAATCCTTTTGACGCTGCGGGTTCAGGTAGAGCGTGATGGTGTGAACGTTGTCAAACATCTCGCGTTGATTAGTAATTTTCACGCCGGCGACCTCTTCTTCTTTCAGGCCTACGCCGACGGTTTCTATCCCGCGGGAAACCAGGCTTTTGATGGCCATGCAGGCATACCGCGCAGGGTTTGCCGAAGCTCCTAGTACAAGTGTTTTCTTTTTCATGGCATTTGTTCCTGTTTTAAAAATACTATCTTTAAGAGCAAATGTTCTTAAATTCAGATTAATTTTTAGCCTCAAAACCTGATGTAGCTCACATTGGCGCACATCGCAACTTAACTTTACGGCAAAAAAAACATGGAGTTGTTCATCTATCTTTTCGCGGCGCTTTTCTCAGTGCTGAACCCCATCGGGACCGTCCCCATCTTTGTGGGCCTCACGCAGGACGACAACAAAAAGGAGCGTTCCCGTATTTCGCTTTGGACCGCGATCAACGTGTTCATCATTCTGGTAATTTCCTATTTCGTGGGGCAGTATGTACTTACTTTTTTTGGGATCTCGATTGATGCCCTTCGCATAGCCGGTGGGATCGTGATTGCAAGCTCAGGATTTGCGCTTCTCTCGGGAGAGTTCAAAAAGCGCCGAGGCGTGAGCAAACAGGTGGAATCAGACGCGCAAAGAAGGAATGACATTGCCCTCACTCCGCTGGCCATGCCCATGCTTGCCGGCCCGGGATCGATTTCGCTTTTGATCGCCTTTTACCAGGAGCATCACCAGCCCAATGAAATGCTTATTGCGGTCCTGGCCATCCTTGCGGTTGCAATGGCCATCTTTGTTATCCTGCGCAGCGCACACTACCTTGCCAAGATCCTCGGAGCATCGGGAATCGTGGCCATTTCAAGAATCGTGGGCTTTATTGTAATCGCGATCGGGGTGGAATATATCGTGAGGTCGATCGTGAATATTGTGCGGGGGAATCTGATGTAATTTGAAAATTTGAAGATTTGAAAATTTGAAAATAGGCCAAATAATAAACTCTTTGCATTTATTAGGGTGACGAGTTACAATTAGGTATTCGAACGTACTAAGTATTTCCAATTTCAAATCTTTGTTACCTGCAGCTCAATTTTCAAATTAACTCATTTTCAAATTTTCAAATTAAACTTTCGGTAAAAACACCTCCGCCATCATGCACCGCGCGCTTCCGCCGCCGCAGGCTTCAATGGTGTCCAGGCTGGACGAGAGGATTTCGCCGTGTTTTTTCAATTTGGCAATCTGCTCGTCGGTGAGGCTTTCGTGCGCCGATTTACTCATTACGATATAGCTCTTATCGCCGGAGCCGCGCACCTGCAGCATATTTCCGGCAAAATTGTTCACCTGTTCTTCGGTGATCAGAATGATCTCCTTTTTGTCTTCCCTGAGCGAATCCAAAACGGCCTTGCGCTCTTTCTTGTCGTCAATGCAATCGGCACAGATCACGGCAAAAGTCTCACCCAGGCACATCATTACGTTGGTGTGGTAAATCTGTTTGCGCTCACCGTTCACCGTTTGGAAGGCCTCGAAAATCACCGGTGTGAGCTCAAAATCCTCGCAAAATTCAATAAACAATTCTTCATCGGCACGCGGCGAAAGCGCGCAATAGGCCTTGCCGTTTACCCTGTCCAGGATCATGCTTCCGGTACCTTCAAGGAAAAAGCCGTCGGCTTCGGCGGCGGTGTAGTCCACGATGTTCTCGATGTGAAATCCTTTTTCCTCAAGCGTGTCCAGGATTTCCTCGCGGCGCTCCTTGCGGCGGTTCTCGGCAAACATCGGGTAAAGCGCCACATCGGCGTTTTCGTGAAATGAAACCCAGTTGTTGGGAAAAATACTGTCAGGCGTATCGCGTTCGGCAATGTCATCAATCACGGTCACATCGACGCCCACGGCCCGAAGCTTGTCCACAAAAATATCGAATTCCTGCTGCGCCCGTGCGTTAACCGTTGATGGCAACAGGTCATTGAGCACTTTTTGATAGTAATTATTAACGGCGGTTTGCTCGTTCATCCGGAACGCGACCGGCCGGATCATCAGTATGGAGTTGGTGGTTTGTTTCATGACAATTAGCAAATGTGGCAATTAGAATTTTGGGCGTTGCCCGGTTATCAAAAGTACGGTAATCATCGGGATTGGGCAACCGGGCCAGGCTCTCGGCGGTACGCGGTACCTTGCCTCGATCCTTAACGCGGAGCTGCAAGTCGTCAGTCATCAGTCGACAGTCGTCAGTCATCAGTCTGATCTCGTTCAGCCCGGAAGTTAAATTGTCCATCTACGGCTTGAATACATTCTATCCTTGATAAAGCAGGCTTGATGCCTTATGACTTTATGACCTTATGGCCTTACGACTTTGCGACCTTATGACCTTAGGACCTCTTCCGTTCGACATGCGACATGCGACATTCGTCAATCGTCAGTCCCTGACGAGCGGCAAGGTCGAACACCGCAGCAATCCCTCCTGCTTGGCAATCTCGGCATACGGAACCTCCTCTACCATAAAACCGTTCTGCCTGAGCCAATTGTTAAGTCGGGTAAAGTTGCGCTCAGAGACCACGATGTCGGGCGAAATCGAGAACACGTTTGAGTGCATGTGGTACATTTCGTCGCGCGTGATGTGGAACAGGTTTTCCTTGCCAAAAAGATCGGCCAGGTATTGATAGTCATCCTTGCTTCGAAAGCCACCTTCATAGATAATGCCTTTCCCGTGCCCGATGGGCTGGAAGCAGCAGTCCAGGTGCAAAGCGTTGTCCCGGGCTTCAACGGTTGATTTTACCAGGTCAAACTCCCTTACTGTTTTGTGAGGGAACAACTCCCGGATAAATTCCACGCCCTGTAAATTTGTGCGCGCGGTCTTGATCTGCGAGTAATCGGCGCCCTTGTAGGTCCCGATAAAGATGTGATCATCCCAAAGCAGGACATCACCGCCTTCAATGTGCACTTCTTCCGGCGGCTTGATCACTTTTGCCGGATCCATTTGGTCAATGATGTAGTTGATGGCCTGAAGTTCAGGCTCCCGGTCAGGCAAAATGTTGGCAATTATGAACTTGTCGTCTATCACAAACCCGATGTCACGGGTAAAGATCTGGTTGAGGTCCTCGATGAGTTTTGGGCGGTAAACTTCAACATTATATTTGTGAAATACCGCGTTAATGGCAGCCATCTCGGCCTTCATATCATCCTCGCTGGGGTACGTGCCTGCCAAAATGTGTTCCAGCGATTTTGGGTCATAAGCTTCCTCGGCAGTTGGCGTGGGGCCGCTGCTTTCGGCGGTTCCCAGAACTACGGCGCGGAGGCGGGAAGTTTCATTCTTTACATTCAGTTTGAGCATATATAGGGCTTTGTGCCTGGCGCGGCAAAGATAAGGGATAGGATTGACATTGCCTATTTGCGGTTTTGCGGCCGCTGCGCGGCCGTAACAAAGCGTTTCTTTGCACCTGCGGGTCGGCTAATAACAGCGCTTGCAGCGCTGAAAGCCTACCGGCGGTGTCCTTTTGGCTACGCCCCAACCGAGATAGGAGGTTCACCGTACACCGCTGAAAAATATACAGGCGGTATTGTCGAATGACGACTGCGAACGAACAGGTCAGAAGGTCATAAAGTCGTAAAGTCGTAAGGTCGTAAGGTCGTAAGGTCGTAAAATTGTAAAGCCTATTTCATAGAGGGTAGAAGGTCCTCAAGTTGAAGGCTGATATCATAACCTCTGGGTTGAACGAAATCACACTGATGACTGATGACTGACGACTGATGACTGACAACTGATGACTGACAACTGACCGCTGACGGCTGAAAGCTGAAAGCTGAATGCTTTGACCCGCGTGAGCGGTTGAGGCGGCATCCTTTTGCGCACCGCAGGGAAGCAAAAGATATAGCCGAAGACGCGACGGCGCCAATTCAAAATTAACTCCCGCTGGTCGTTCAGTTCGGCTGTCGCCTCGGGTCAAAATTCAAAATTTATAATTCCCTTAGCGCCGGCACGCCCAATAAAACAAAAAACCGCCTTTCGGCGGTCGTTGTTATCTCTGATCCATGGGTTTGAAATCCCTGAGCGGATGGCCGGTGTAAATTTGCCTTGGCCGCCCGATGGGCTCCTTGTTGATGCGCATCTCTTTCCACTGCGCGATCCAGCCGGGAAGCCTTCCGATGGCGAAGAGGACCGTGAACATATCAGTTGGGATTCCCAGGGCGCGGTAGATGATTCCCGAGTAGAAATCCACGTTGGGATAGAGTTTGCGCGATACGAAATAGTCATCGACCAGCGCGGCCTCTTCCAATTGTTTCGCGATTTGCAGGATCGGGTCGTCAACTCCGAGTTTGGCCAGAACCTCATCGGCGGCTTTTTTGATGATCTTGGCGCGCGGATCGAAGTTTTTGTAAACGCGGTGACCGAAGCCCATCAACCTGAACGGATCGTTTTTGTCCTTGGCCTTGGCCATGTATTTGTCGGCGTCTCCGCCGTTTTTCTGGATTTCCTCCAGCATTTCGAGAACGGCCTGGTTGGCACCTCCGTGAAGCGGCCCCCAAAGCGCCGAAACACCCGCCGAAATCGAAGCGAAAAGACCGGCGTGCGAACTTCCCACCATCCGGACGGTGGATGTGGAGCAGTTTTGCTCGTGGTCGCCGTGCAGGATAAAAAGTTTGTCCAGCGCGTCAATCACAACCGGATCGGCCTTGTATGGACCGGTTGGCAGCGCGAACATCAGGTGCATGAAATTTTCGACATAACCCTTTGTGTTGTCGTAATAGTTGAGCGGATAACCCATCGCCTTGCGGTAGGTCCAGGTGGCGATTACCAGAAATTTACCCATGGTCTTGCACACGGCGGTGTACATTTCCTTTTCATTGTCAACATTGACCGATTTTGGGTTGAAAGCGGTCAAGGCGCTGGTCAGGGCGGCAAGTACGCCCATGGGATGAGCTGTTTTTGGGAAACCGTCGATGATGTTCTTCATCTCCTCGTTCACAAGTGTGTACTTGTGGATGTCTTGCTCAAATTGAGTAAGTTGCTGCTTGGTGGGCAGTTCGCCAAAAATCAGCAGGTAAGAAACTTCGAGAAAGTCGGCTTTATCGGCCAGGTCTTCAATGGAATACCCGCGGTAACGAAGAATTCCTTCTTCGCCGTCAAGGAAAGTGATGTCGCTTTGGCAAGACCCCGAGTTTTTGTAGCCCGGGTCCATGGTGATCACCCCCGAAACATCTCGGAGTTTATTGATATCGATCGCGACTTCATTCTCGCTTCCCACGATTACGGGAAATTCATACTTTTTGCCGTCAAGTTCTATTGTTGCTGTTTTTGACATGATATTGCTGGAAATTTGGTTGATTGTAAAAAAGTTTAACAAAACTAAGGAATTTGGGGAATAAAAAAAATAGCTTTCAGTTAGCGGTCAGCTGAAGCTGTCAGTAATGATTGCGTTCTACCCGGATGTTCAGTAGGGCCAAACTTGAGAACTTGGAAGTTTTCAACTTTTGCCTATAAATTGTTAAGTGGACCGTTTGACATTCGACGTTCGACATTTACTTCGCTATCGCTCCGTACAGTTCGCCCTTCGGGCTCGGGTCCACAGTTCTCAGTCGTCAGTCATCAGCTGTCAGTAAGTGCGTTCGACCCGGATGCTCAGTAGGGTCGAACTTGAAAACCTGGAAGTTTTCAACTTTTGCCTTCATAGTGTTATGCGGCCCGTTTGACGTTGGACATGCGACGTTCGTCAATTAACAGTCAGCAGTCAGTTATCTTAATTCAGATTGATTTGTCGCTGTTCCAAAGCTTCAAGCCTGGTTTCCATCTCCGTCAAATTAGTGACAACGCCATGAATGGCCGTGTTGATGCTCTGGAAACCCTCCATGATCGCTTTGATGCTCTCGGTGGTCGAATACCCCATCTGCGCCAGGTTGCCGTTGAGTTCCATGACCGCGTCGGTTAATTGCTTCTGGTTCTGTTCGATGGCTTCAAGTCTCTCTTCCATGGTTTTTTTCTACAAGGTAAGAAAAATGTCGAATGTCGAACGTCGAACGTCAAACGAAGGAGAAGTCCTAAAGTCGGAAGGTCATAAGGTCGTAAGGTCATAAGGTCGTAAGGTCAAAAGGTCGTAAAGCCTACTTCACCAAGGTTGAATGTCCTCAAGCCGAAAGCTGATATTTTAACACCCGGGATGAGCGAAATCAAGCTGAAAGCTGATGGCTGACGGCTGATAGCTTTCACTGATGACTGACGAATGACAGCCGAAAGCTAACAAAAAACCCGAAAGCCTTGACTCCCGGGTTATTATAAAAATATCTGGTTCCGCTTAAATCGGATTGACAGCTGACCGCATCATCCAAGGAAGTTAAGGTTTAAATCCCAGTACCGATTAACTTTCGGGTGGAACGAAATCATACTGACGGCTGATAGCTGACAGCTGACCGCTACTGACAACTGACGACTGACGACTACTTCACCTTAAAAGCCCTCAGTCCAGGAAAGTAGGCCGTATTCCCCAGCTCCTCCTCGATCCTTAGCAATTGATTGTACTTGGCCATCCGGTCACTGCGCGATGCCGAGCCCGTCTTGATCTGCCCGCAGTTGAGCGCGACGGCCAAATCGGCGATGGTATTGTCCTCGGTCTCGCCCGAACGGTGCGACATCACCGAGGTATATCCCGCGTTGTGCGCCATGTTCACTGCCGAAATCGTTTCGGTCAAGGTACCAATCTGGTTGACCTTGATCAAAATCGAGTTGGCGATGGATTTGTCGATGCCTTTTGCGAGGCGCTCGACATTAGTCACAAAAAGGTCGTCACCAACAAGCTGTACCCTATCGCCAATCTTCTCGGTTAAAAGTTTCCAGCCATCCCAGTCGTCCTCGTGCATGCCGTCTTCGATTGAGATAATCGGGTAGCGCGAGGCCAGGTGCGCAAGGTAATTCACCTGCTCTTCAGATGTGCGGATAAGTCCCTGCTCGCCTTCAAACTTGGAATAATCGTACTTGCCGTTCACATAGAATTCAGATGCGGCGCAGTCCAGCGCGATCATCACCTCGTCGCCAAACTTGTAGCCTGCGTTTTCGACGGCATTCTTTATGGTATCCAGCGCATCCTCGGTCCCTCCGGCCAGGTTCGGGGCAAAACCGCCCTCATCGCCTACCGCAGTTGAGAGCCCGCGGTCGTGCAGCACCTTTTTCAGGTGATGGAAAATCTCGGTACCGATCTGCATCGCCTGGGAAAACGTCTGCGCCTTGACCGGCATGATCATGAACTCCTGGAAGGCAATCGGCGCATCGGAATGTGAACCGCCGTTGATAATGTTCATCATCGGCACCGGAAGCGTGTTGCCCGAAACCCCGCCCACATATCGGTACAAAGGCAGGCCCAATTCATTCGCGGCGGCCTTTGCCACGGCAAGCGAAACACCCAAAATCGCGTTGGCGCCAAGGTTTGATTTGTTGTGCGTGGCATCAAGATCGATCATGATCGCATCAATTTTGTTCTGCTCAAAAACAGATATGCCCATCAGTTCATCGGCGATGCGCGTGTTTACGTTCTTGACCGCCGTCGCAACGCCCTTGCCCATATAGGACTTTCCGCCATCGCGCAACTCGACAGCCTCATGTTCGCCCGTGGAGGCGCCCGATGGAACTGCCGCACGGCCCAAAATTCCGTTCTCGGTCACGACGTCGACTTCTATTGTGGGATTACCGCGCGAATCAAAGATTTGACGGGCGTGGACTTTGATGATGATGCTCATGAGAAATAGTTTGAAAATTATACAATTTGATGATTTGAAAATTCAAGTTACGACAATATCAGGAACTTGAAAAAATTCAATTGCGAATGCAATTTTTTCGTGAACAAAAATGATTAATTAATGGGGCCATCTTCAAATTTTCAAACTTTCAAATTTTCAAATTTCCCACGTTTCATAATTTCGATAAACTGGTCAAAAAGATACCCAGCATCATGCGGCCCCGGGCTGGCCTCGGGATGGTATTGCACTGAGAAACAGTTTTTGCTTTTCATGCGCATTCCGGCGACGGTCTGGTCATTGATGTGCAGGTGGGTGATTTCAAAATCGGGGTGCGCCTCAAGGGCCTCGCGGTCAACGGCGAACCCGTGGTTTTGCGAAGTGATCTCGCCGTGCCCAGTTAGAATATTGCCGATGGGATGGTTGATTCCGCGGTGCCCGTTGAACATTTTGTAGGTCGGGACGCCGTTGGCGAGTGCTATTACCTGGTGGCCCAGGCATATCCCGAACAACGGTTTGTCCTCGGCCAAAATTTCGCGGGCGGTTTGTTGCGCGCCCAAAAGCGGATCGGGGTCGCCGGGGCCGTTGGACAGGAAATAGCCGTCCGGATTGAATTTTGACATTTCCTCAAACGTGGCGTTGTATGGGAAAACCTTGACATAGCAACCGCGCGAGGTCAAATTGCGAAGGATGTTTTTCTTGATCCCCAAATCGAGCGCCGCAACCTTGTAGGGCGCATCTGGGTCACCCACATAATACGGTTCAGTGGCCGACACCTTTGAGGCGAGCTCCAGGCCTACCATGTCGGGTACATTTTTCAGGATCTCGAGAAGTTCGTCCTTGGTTTTGCCGTCGGTCGAGATCACCGCGTTCATCGCACCGTGTTCGCGGATGTAGCTCACCAGCGCACGTGTATCGACATCCGAAATTACGACCAAATTCTGCTCGCGGAAATAATCTTCAAGGCTTCCGCTGGCAGCCGGGCGCGAATGGTTGAAGCTGAAATTTTTGCACACCAGCCCCGAAATCATGATTTTTTCGGCCTCGATTTCCTCGGTATTGACTCCGTAATTGCCGATGTGCGCGTTGGTGGCCACCATGATCTGGCCGAAGTAACTGGGATCGGTAAAGATTTCCTGATAACCGGTCATCCCGGTGTTAAAGGCGATTTCGCCGGTGACGGTCCCTTCGATGCCGATGGATTTTCCATGGAAGACGGTGCCGTCGGCGAGCATGAGCAGTGCGGGTTGGCGTTGTTTGTAGTTCATGTAGTTAGCTTTCAGCTGCCGGCTAACAGCTATCAGTTTGTTGTGAACTTACCTACAACCAAAAGGTTCCCAACGTCCCTGACGACCGAGCCGTCAACTATTGGAATGCAAATGTACGGGCAAAAGTCGGAAAGACAAAAAGATAAATTTTAATGTCGAATGGGGCTGCGCAGTCGAAAGTCGACCCGAGCCCGAAGGGCGAACTGTACTGAGCGATAGCGAAGTAAAAGTCGACAGAGGAAAGAGGAAAGAGGAAAGAGGAAAGATATACTTTTCGCCTTTGAGTGAAATCAGTTTTCAATTTCCTCCATTTAAACAGATAGCTAACAGTTGACAGCTAACTGATAAATGTCAAAGGAGCTGCGCAGTGTCAGAAGTCGACCCGAGCCCGAAGGGCGAACTGTACTGAGCGATAGCGAAGTAAAAGTCGAAAGAGGAAAGAAGAAAGAGGAAAGAAGAAAGACAAAATATAAACTTTTCGCCCTTGAGTGCAATCACTTTTCAATTTCCTCCAATCAAACTGATAGCTGATAGCTGACTGCTGACAGCTTCTGACGACTGACGACTCAAAACACCCGGGTAGAACGCAATCAAACTGACACCTAACAGCTAACAGCTTGTTTTTTACGTCTTTTGCGGTTTTTCCACATCAATCTTATCATGATTTTCCGGACCTTCGGTTATGGGGAGGGGCCGGATGCATTCCCGTATGTAGTACGCGCGAGGTAAGAAAGAGGAAAGAAGAAAGAGGAAAGAAGAAAGAAGAAAGAAGAAAGAGGAAAGAAGAAAGACAAAATATAAACTTTTCGCCCTTGAGTGCAATCACTTTTCAATTTTCTCCAATCAAACTGATAGCTGATAGCTGACTGCTGACAGCTTCTGACGACTGATGACAGCCGACTGACGACTGACGACTCAAAACACCCGGGTAGAACGCAATCAAACTGACACCTAACAACTGACAGCTTGTTTTTTTGTCTTTTGCGGTTTTTCCACATCAATCTTATCGGGATTTTCCGGACCTTCGGTTCTAGGGGAGGGGCCGGATGCATTCCCGTATGTAGTACGCGCGAGGTAAAGAAAGAGG
>JAEZGB010000077.1 GCA_023437485.1 Bacteroidota bacterium | reverse complement strand
CCATCAGGGTATTTGACATGACAGGCCGTTTGGTTGAGACACGGGAGGTTGAGGTTTCAGCTCTTGAAAACGTGAAAATCGGAGACCGCTACCCGGCGGGTGTTTACAACGTTGTTGTGAGCCAGGGAGCAGAGGTCAAAACGCTTCGCGTTGTGAAGAGATAACCATCAGCTCACTTTAAACTAAAAGCCTCCTTCGGGAGGCTTTTTTTGTTGCTTGGTTAGTCGTCAGTCGAAATCGAGAGGCTGATGCAAGCCTAGTAAACTATTTGCAACATTTCCTAACCTCGCTATGCGCCAGTCCAAATGCAAAATTTAACGTTGATTTAGTCATTTTTTAGCACTTTAAGAACTTTATCGACTAAATGTGTTTTTTGCCTGATAAATTTTGAGGCGGGCTCGGGGCGGGAGTAATTTCGTTGCGATATTATTATTAGGTTAAGTATTACCAATTTGGCCTTAACAAATTCATCTTCAATAGTATAAATTTTTCAATAATCAATTAAAGCAACAAAAAATGCGAAACACTACAATTTTTAGTAACCCGGTTTTGCGCCTGTTTAGGCCATTGCTGATCTTTTTGTTCGTGTTCTTCGCCTTTGGCGGAAATGCGATTGCACAGACCACCTATTATTCCAAATTGACTGGCAATGCCAACCTGACCGGGACATGGGGGACTAACGCTGATGGTACCGGAACCGCTCCGGCCAATTTCAATTCCTCTGGCGATGTGTTTATTTTAAGAGGAGGCGCAAACCTTTCACTTTCAGGGAGCTGGACCATTGGTGCGGGTGTAACCCTGGAGGTTGACGGAAGCCTGACAGCCTCGCAGAATAACCATGACATTACAATTAACGGGACCATCGACTTTGACAGCACATCTGCTACACAGTTCACTCTTAGCGGTGGAGGAAACGGAACCGATATGATTGTTGCGGGCACAATCCGGACGGCTAATTCTCACGGAATCACAGGAGTTGCAAATGCCTCGGTCAATGTGGCCTCGGGAAACAGCAGCTTTGTGATAAACAGCTCGGCGACTGTTACTTTTGATGGAGCAGCACAAACAGCAAATGGACTTCCGGCAAACATCGGCACCCTAAACGCCAATTCAGCCACGTCGCTCACTCTTGCTTCAGGTGTAAATGCAGCCAACCTGAATTTGAATTCAGGTCTGGTTATATTGGGTACGCACAATCTTACCACCTCTAATTTGAATGTAACTTCGCCTTCAGCCGCCAACATGATCGTGGCTTCAGGTACCGGCGAATTGCGCCTTAACACGACTTCAGCCGGGACTTACAGTTTCCCGGTGGGTGACAATACGGCCGGCGCCGATTATTCGCCGGTTACGGTGACCGTGTCCGGAAGCGGATTTGGTTCAGGTGATTATATCGGCGTCCGCGTGATTGACGCCAAACACCCAAACAATTCAAGCGTAGGCGATTTCCTTTCGCGTTACTGGCTAATCAGCCAATCGGGAATTTCGGGAGCCTCAATTAACGCAACGGGTACTTACGTTGTGGCCGACGTCAACGGAACCGAGTCGCAAATTGCCGGCGCGCGTCTGAATGGCACTTTTAACCAGGTCAGCAACCCATGGAGTAAGGGAACCGTTGCCGATGGCGGTGTTTCCATCACCGGAGCGCCCCTGGCCGCGGGAACACCCATGGCATTGACAGGAATTTCCAATGAAGATCCTTCGGTAGCTATCGTCGGGGGTGACGTTAGCGTCTGTTCAGGCACTGATGTAGCCCTGAGCACATCGGCCAGCGGAAACTCGGCACTGACTTATTCATGGTCGCCCGCAACCTTCCTGAGCAGTACTACAAGTGCCAATCCAACGGTCCAGGCACCTACCGCAACCACGGTTTATACAGTTATAGTGCGCGATGCCAACGGGATTTCGGCCACTGACACAACAACCATTACCGTTCTCACCAACGTGACATATTATGCCGATGTTGACGGCGACAGTTTTGGTGACATCAATGCCCCGCAGGTGTCTTGCACGGGCGCTCCCGATGGCTATGTTTTGAACAACACTGACTGCGATGACAACAACAACGCCATAAACAGCCAATACTCATTCTTTGTTGACAATGACAACGACGGTTTTGGTGTAGGCTCGTTTGTACTGGTATGTGCCGTTGATGCGGGAACACCTCCTGCCGGCTACGCACTTAACAATACTGACTGCGATGACAACAATGCGGCCATTAATGCTGAGTACCCGTTCTATGTAGATCAGGATGGCGATGGTTATGGAGTAGGAAGCCTGGTTCCGGCCTGTGCCGTGGACGGTTCAACCCCTCCGGCCGGCTTCTCATTGAACAACACCGATTGCGACGATACTGATGCCGCTGTTTTTGCTCTTTTTGATTTTTACCTGGATGTTGACGGTGACGGATACGGAACCGGTGACGCCGTGAGCGTTTGTGCGGCCGCTGCCAATGTAGCTCCTGCAGGCTACGCTGTTTTGGGCGGGGACTGCAATGACGATGTAGCCTCGATCAATCCGGGAGCATCCGAAATCCTGTACAATGGTATTGATGACAACTGCGACGGCAACCTTGACGAAGGCTTTGAACTCATCACCCAGATAGTCCCTTCACAGTGTGGTTCAACACTCGGGGCAATCAATTCACTTATTTCGGCGGGTTCATTGGTAAACTCATCGGGCTACCGTTTTGAAGTGACCAATACGAGCACCAACGAGGTCCAGGTTATTGACCGTTCACTGCAGTGGTTTGCGCTCACCATGCTGCCAAACTACGACTATGCCACTACGTACTCCATCCGGGTAATGGTACAGCGCAACGGAATTTGGCTGGGTTATTACGGCCCCGCCTGTAATGTCTCTACGCCAAACATCCTGGAACAGGGAGGTGCGGCCGCCATTCAGCCTTCACAATGTGGCGCTACACTGGCTACCATCAATACCCTTATTGCAGCCAACAGCATTCCAAACGTGACAAAATACCGCTTCCGCGTCACCAACCTTACCGATCCAAACATGCCCAACCAGGTGCAGGTAATTGACAGGAGCCTTCACTGGTTTGCCTTGACCATGCTTCCGCGATACAATTACGGGACAACGTACCTGATCGAGGTCGCGGTCCAAACCAACGGGTTGTTCACACAGTACGGAAGCGCTTGTACGGTAACCACACCAAATGTTCCTGAAATTACCGTGTGCGGAACCCAAATCCCAACTTCAGGTACGATTGTGGCCACGGTGAGCAAATCCAATACGGCTTCATACCGTTTTGAGCTTACCAACCTTGAGACCAACCAGGTAATTACACTTGACCGCTCGGTGCACTGGTTCAGGTTTAACATGATTACCTTCGAGCCCGGAGTCCAGTACGGCGTGCGCGTTGCGCTGATGACAGCCGGTGGTTATTCGCCATTTGGCGACGCTTGCGTGGTAACTGCGCCTGCGTCGGCCCGTGAAATTGGCGGCAAGGATGAAACCAGCGTAGTGGCCTTTGACGCGGTGGCCTATCCGAACCCATTTGCCGACAGTTTTAACCTTGCGCTCAGCTCAACGGGGATTGCCAAGGTCAAAGTTTATGACATGACAGGCAGGCTGCTTGAATCCAATCAGTTTGATGCCTCGGCGGGTGAACTCACACTTGGCGGTCAATATCCTTCGGGAGTTTATACCGTGATAGTGGAGCAGGGCAACAACGCCGAAACGCTTCGCGTGATAAAAAGATAAAGTCAGGACCAATCAATTGAAAAAGCTCTCGAAAGAGGGCTTTTTTTATTGGTGAATTCCGCGGCATCGTTCACAAGCCCAGCTGGTTGTGATCCGGGTAAGAGTGTTCCATTATGGACCTGAATGGTTCTGAAAAGGCCACTCAGGCCAATGCCGGCCGGCTTATTGACGCGCCAACCGCCAGCACCGGGTTTCTTTCGGCCTGGGGCAGGTTTGATAAAACCAGTAGGGGTTACCCGGGTGGGGGATGACGAGGTAGGTAATTACATCAGGAAAAGTGGCGGTTGCGGCGGGTGCGTGAGCGATGGCAGCGGCATTTTTTTTTACAGCGTAAAAAAGATACAGCGAACAGCGCGACGGTGCGCCCGGAGTTCGATTTTAGGGCTGTAGCCCAAGCGCCAGCACGCCCAAAAAAAGCCATAAAAAAAGGCCGTCAACCGACAGCCTTTTAAAGTAATGTTGAAAAATTACTCCACTATAAGTTTGCGCGCAAAGCCTGCGCCGGTTTTCACTATGTAAACCCCTGGGGTAAACGCGCGTGAATCAATAAAGCTGGCATCGGAAGCTTTGTGGATTAGTTTACCCGCAAGGTCATAAACTTCAATGTCATGCGCCTGGTTAAAGTTCACGATTTGCCCGCGTGTTGGGTTTGGCGACATGCTAAAACGAGAGGCGGCGTCAAATCCGGGGAGGCTCAGTGTAGTGGACGCCTGCACGGCAACCTGGTCATAGCGGACGGTTCCGCCGGCATAAGTTGAGGTAGAACGCGCAGCAAGGTAATCGCCGGTACCGGGGTCAAAGGCGCTCACTACCCGGAAGGCTACGTTGGGATTGTTGTCAAGTTCTTCAACCGCCGAAAGATCGACGGTCCTGTTGTTGAACCAGGTATCGCCGGTTCCCGTTGGCGCCGGGGTCACTGAAAATGTCTGGGCATCAACCCACACCGGTGAAGTGGCGGTGCGGTCAGTTGTGTACTGCACCACGTAAGTATTGGCAGCGGTGTTGCTCAGGCGCTGTTCAAAGCGGAAGATGATATCGGCATAACCCTGGGTGCTAACATTGAACTGCACTCCGCGCTGCATGTTCTCCTGCCCCGAAGCCGGGTAGTTGGTGGTGTTCCAGCCGTAGTTTGGCGGGCTTGTGGTTTCAGTTTCAGTGGTGCCGGTAGTGCTGTTGCCGCTGGCGAAAGTGGCAGTGGTTCCTCCCACCAACAATGAACTGCCAGATCCTCCTGACGGTTCAGGGGCGGTTGCTCCTCCGGGTATGTTGTCAGTAGTTGTGCCGTTAAAGTTCCAGCTTACCAGCGTGGTTTGGCTCCATCCGGCGGCTGTAAATAGCAGCGCTGCCGCAAGGGCTTTAAATGAAAAGTAATTTGTTTTCATAGTTAGTTTTAATTGTAATTGCTCGCTAAGTTAAAATTTATCCTGTAAAATCGAAAGGAATTTGAGCAGTTTTGTTGATATTTTAATATGAAAAGCCCCACAATATTATAATTATATAAATATAGACCGCAATGCTGTAAGCGGCTTTTTACGGTTTGGTTACTGCTCGGAATCGCTGTCTTGCCTGGGAGGGCCGATGAGGCTCTATCCTAGTATAGCACAATTTGATCATCCTGCCGTAAGGTGCGCCGGCATCTCTTTACTTTGCGCGGCGTTGATGAAAAACAGGTGTTTTATCGATGAACGGCAATGTTTATCGGTCTAATTGCAATTTTAACACCCAAATCGGTTTCCAAAGTATTTTTACAATTTATATTTGCCTCGTTTTTAGCGGTTTTTAGATTACATCTGTTCGTTTTGCGCTCTTTAAATTGAATTAATCCCCAAATATGCTTAAACATTTACTACTGATGCTCGTGGCGTTATTCGCCCTGATGCTTACCCCTGTTACGTCGTATTCTCAGGCAGTTGTTTTCAATGATGATTTTTCAATGTCAGGGAATGGTTGGTATATGGCCCGTTCAGGTTCAGACTACGGGGCGTACTTTATCAATAACCAACTGCAGGTTACCAACAATGCTTCCGGTGCGATTAATACGACGGGATGGGTGATGGCGGCTATTGCGACCGCTGAATTTGACTCGCCTTATAACTCCGTACTGGCATCCAACCCCGGACTGATTACCTGGACTTTCAACATGCGCCAGTCGCGAAGCAATCCCAGCGGGTTCAATAGCGGTGAATATGGAAGCGCGTTCATCCTTGCCGGTACAAGCGGCACCACCAACGTTGCCGGAACCGGTTATGCGGTTATGCTGGGCAACGCGGGGAGCACTGACCCGATCCGGTTGGTCCGGTACAATTCCGGGATCAGGAATTTTACCAATCTGATAACATCCCAGACTTCGGGGCTGACTGATTTCGGGAACCAGCATGTAAGTGTAAAGGTAACCTACCAGCCGGCTACCCATACCTGGCAGTTATTCCTGAGGAATGACGGATCGGCATTCGCTGACCCATCGGTGGGGAATTACCCGCTTCAGGGAACAGTGGTAAACAACACCTATACGTCACAAGCGCTTCAACTGATGGGCGGTTTCCAGAGTAGCGGTTTCTTGTATACTCAAACGTCCAATTATGACAATGTGCGAGTGGCCCTTGATTTACCCGAGCTGATTTCAATCAATCCAAGTTCGAGGATAGCCGGGGGAGCTGGTTTTAACCTGGTAGTTACCGGCAAAAATTTCAACCAGCAAAGTACGGTTCGGTGGAATGGTGAAAACAGGCCCACTACCTACAACTCGGCTGGGCAGCTTACCGCGGCGATTCCTGCCGGAGATATCGCCTTACCGGGTACAGCGGCAATAACAGTGGCAAACCAGACGGCGGTTTCCAATTCGCTTCCCCTCACCGTCGATCCCTCGGGAGTACCGTCGCTGTCAGTAACGCCAAACCTTTTGAACAATATGGTCACCGTGGCGGGAAC
>JAEZGB010000054.1 GCA_023437485.1 Bacteroidota bacterium | reverse complement strand
GCACAACTGCTTCATGTGGCGGCTTGCTATATCCCGGGACTGAATTCCACGCTGCAATTGGATCCCATCACCCTGGACGAATGGCTAAAGTTGGTGCCCACCGCCGCGCTGGTGCTGGTGACCATGGAAGTCTTCAAGTTGCTAAGACGCCGTTTTGGAAAGTGATGGCGCCGCAAACATTTATTACTATCAGCGTCGCTCAAAAGTAACTCCCGGGGGTCGTCATTAAATTGATCTGCTTAAATCAATCACCAATACTATTCCGGTAGAGCCTTCGGTACCGCCTGTATTGTACAAACAGGATAAGCGTGATCAGGGGATGAATGAAAACAAAAAGAATCACGTTGAGCGCCTGATAGGAAATTCCCAGGATGCCTGCCGTAATCCTGAGCGCCTCGACGCAGAGCCAGAAGATTGTATCCATTGTTTGTTGGGTTATGTATAGCTATCAGCTGTCAGCTATCAGCTGTCAGTTTGATTCGAGAAATATTTATCTGTGTAGTATATTTGATTTGGCGGCTCGACTGCGTTGTTCGTCTTTCGTTTATCGTCTTTCTTCTTTCGACTTTCGACACTATTCAACAAACTTCACCAGTTCCCTCTCCAACCGCACCACTTTCCGGCCTCCCCGCTCGCCATCGATGACGTAAAACGATAGTAGCGACGGCCCAACGGCTTCGAGCAATTTGGCCTTGATGCGCGAGAGTACGGTGTTCATGTTGTCCTCGGCGGGGTTGGCCAAAAGATCGATGGCCTTGTCAATCTGTTCGCGAGAGCCGTGCGTGCAAAAGCGCTCGTAAAGTGTTTTGAGTTCAGGTTTGTAATCCTGTACTTCGGATAGCGCAATACCCTCGGGATGTCTGAGGAACAATAGGTATAACGCCTTCTCCTTGGGGTTGAGCCTGAGTTCAAGGTCGCCGAGGTCAGTGAGGAATATTTTCATGGTGTGCCCGCGGATCTCCACCCGGCTGGGGCGATGCAAGATCGTTGAGCGGCTTCGGAAGGTCATGTTGGTGCGGATACCGTCCAGGATATCGAAAAACTGCCGCAACAATACCGCCGGCACATCCCGCATGGCCAGGCTGTTCATGCAGGCCGGGCACATGTCGGCGGTGCGCATCTTAAGCACGATCTGCGATTTGTCCCGGCAAAAGTCATTGATGCAACCCAGGGGCTGGACATGGATGTTTTGCAGCATCTCTCTTGGATTGTCAAACATCACATACCGCTGGACCCAAACCGCCACTTCATAGGCTATCGGGAACCGGATGTCAACGCCCTGGCCAAAGAAATGTTCCCAGTGCGCCGTGTGGATAAAGAAATCCTTTTTACCAGGCGATACCCCGCCAAACCAGTTCATGTCGTTGGCCACATCGGTGAGCAACATCACCAGGTCCTCAGCGGGAACCGAACTGGAAACACGGAATTTGGTGCAAAGTAAAAAAAGTTCGTCCCACGATTTCACGGGTTCCTCAAAGGGAAACACGATCTCATTTTTCATAGCCGCATAGCCTGAGGGTTGGCAGCTCTCATGCAAGCGCATCCTTTCAAATTTCTTTCTGCCTTTCCAAACAATGAGGGACGGCGGGTCATCGTCGGTGGCCACTGCATCGGCTTCAGTTTCCAAAAACTGCACCGGCCCGCGAAACTGCCGCAGCAGGTGCAGTACGTTGCGATAGGTTTCAACATCAAGTTCCGGCGATCGGAGAAGGTACACGTTCATGTAGCCTAAAATAGTTAATTATTGGTTTCTTCGGTCCTTGCGAAGCATGAAATCAAGGAAATCCTTCTTGACCTTGCC
Source organism: Bacteroidota bacterium (assembly GCA_023437485.1). Lineage (GTDB taxonomy): Bacteria > Bacteroidota > Bacteroidia > Flavobacteriales > Flavobacteriaceae > Flavobacterium. Next base: position 10,888 of record JAEZGB010000054.1, on the reverse strand, counting down.
TGTCGCTTTGGCTCTGGAATAATAGTGCATGCCACGGCTTACGTTGCCCATCATCTCCCCCATATCGCCTTTACTGAAAGACACGACGTTTTCCATCCGGATGTTGAGCATCTTTGAAGTGTGCACGGCATCGATGTCGGCGCCCAGGAAATTAAAGGTCCAGCGGCCCGATTCTTCAAGCAGCGAAATTTGCGAAGCAATCTGATGATAGGAAAACCGGCGGCTTGCGTTCTCCTGGCCATCGGTTAGGATGATGACCACCACGCTCATCTTATCGTCCCGGATCTCATTGTCGTATACCAGCCGGATGCGGTCTATTGATTCACCGATGGCATCGAGCAGGGCCGTTTGCCCAGATGGAAAATAATCCGTAGGTGACAAGGCCTTGAAATCCGATATTGTTCGCGAATTCCGTACGTGGTCCACGCGGTCGTCAAATACGGTCAGTGAAAGCAAAAGCTCTTGATTTGCAAATTCCGACTGAAGCGATTGCACGGTCTCGAGTTGCGAATTGAACCCGTCAATGGTCTGCTGCCTGCAATTTCCCATCGAGCCGGATTTGTCAAGGATGAAGTGGTAAAGCGTCTTGTTGTTCATGATAATGGTTTTAAAGTTCATGAACAAATTTGCGGCACTTAATGGCAAGCACGAATTCTTTGCAAGGTTGCAAAGGCCTATGTCATGGCCCAGCAAAAAAAAGAGCCCGGTTTTCCCAGGCTCTTTTATCATAATAATTTTTGAAAGCTGATATATGCAATGTCAGTTCCAAAAGTGAGGGCTCCAGACCGACTCCCGACTGTTACCTCTGCATCTTCACTTTTCCTCTGCTGGCTTCCTTCCTTGCCGTTTCATTGTTTGAGGCGGTCATGTTAATGGCGTTCAGCGCCACATCGCTCAGCAGCATATCCGATTCCTTCTCCTCGGCAAGCGATTGGTTGAGCAGCATGGCAGCGTCATTGTGGCCGAGCGCCTTGGCAAACGCGATCAGGGTGCCATAGGTCGCAATTTCATAGTGCTCAATTTTTTGCGAAGCGGCGATGATTCCGGCGTCCCGAACCGGTCCGGGCTGGGTTTCGGCCAGGATTTCCTCCCCTTCGCGGATGAGCCCGGCCATGGCTTCGCACTTTTTCCCTTCGGCTTTTTCGCCGATGATGGAAAAGGCTTTGTCAAGCCGCTCTACCTGTAACTGGGTAATCATCAAATGATCTTTGATTGCCGAAGCCAGATTGGGCGCCGTGGCGTTTTCCATCATGACCGGCAAAGCCTTTAACAGCGCGGTCTCGGCCCAATAAATATCGCGAAGGGAGTCAATAAACAAGGCTTCGAGGTCTGCTGCCGCATCATTATTGGGTTGAATCATATTTTTGGTTTTCATTGCCGGTTTATTGCCTTCGGCGGGCATCTTTTCTTTTTTCATCTCTTAGTTTTTTTTAGTTTTCTTCCCTTTCCCAAAAGCGGTGCTTGGTCATAGCGTCGATAAATTCGGCGGCAAATTTTGAGTTGACTTCCTGGTCGCGCAGCATAATGCCCTTGTCGCGCGCATTTTTGAACTTTTGCGCCAATTGCGAGCGTTCAATAAACCGCGAACCATTGGCATCGGCACCGATGGGTTTGCAGTGCCTGAACGCGTCGCTGATAAAGTCAGTCACATCAGGGTTTTCGGTCAACGCGCCATCTGACCCCGCCAGAATAAACACGGCGTCAAAAAGTACCGAGGCGGTGGTAAAGAAACTGTGGTGGACGGGTAGCTCGCCACCTTTGTCGGTGGTGACAAAACCAAGTGTCGGCGCCACGATAAACACGCATGCAGATTCCTGTTTCAGGGCTTTTTTTAGATTGGACATTGATTCCTCGCTAACCCCGTCGGCACAAACCACGGCCACACGACGGGTCGCGATGCTCTTGGGGTTGAGGGGATTGTCTACCATGCTTAAGGCTTTGGAAACCTTGACTGAGGGTTTGTCCACCGGTTTGCTTTCCTGATTCTCGGCGTGCTGATTGGGCGGAACCCCGTGGTTGAGCGGATCGACCGGGCGCGGCGGGACCTTCATCCCCAGGCCCTTGGCGACTTCTTCGGCCACGTTGGGATCAACCTGCTGGATCATCCCCAACATCCGCAAACGAATTTCGGCACTCTCAACTTTGCCAAGCTCAAAACGAAATGCCTTGATGATGTGCTTTTTTTCGATTTCGGTCTGGCTGTCATAAAAAAGTTTGGCCTGGGTGAAATGATCGGCAAAACTCGCGCTCCTCGCCCTGACTTTATGCGCGTCCACACGTTCATTGTGATGGGTAAAGCCACCTTGCTGGATCGAGGCCTGGTACGGGCAACCGCCTCCCAGTGAATTTGGCGAGTACGAAACGCGACCCACGTTCACTTCCTGCCGGTGGTAACCGTTGCGTTGGTTGTTGTGCATGGGCGAAACAGGCCGGTTGATGGGAATTTCGTGAAAATTTGGCCCGCCGAGGCGGATCAGTTGGGTATCGGTATAAGAAAACAAGCGGCCCTGGAGCAACGGGTCATTGGACAGATCGATTCCCGGGACCACATGCCCGGGGTGAAAGGCCACCTGCTCGGTTTCGGCAAAAAAGTTATCCGGATTGCGGTTGAGTACCATTCGCCCCACAACCTGTACCGGTACCAGTTCTTCGGGAATGATCTTGGTAGGGTCCAACAGGTCAAAATCAAACTTGTGCTCATCGGCCTCGGGCACAATTTGAACGCCAAGGTCCCACTCGGGAAAATGGCCCTGATCGATTGCCTCCCAAAGGTCCTGTCGGTGGAAATCGGGATTCTTGCCGGATATCTTTTGCGCTTCGTCCCAAAGCACGCCGTGGACACCCAATTTTGGCTTCCAGTGGAACTTGACAAAGTGCATTTGGTCACGGTCATTGATGAATTTGAACGTATGCACCCCAAAACCTTCCATCATGCGGTAACTGCGCGGGATCGCCCGGTCTGACATCGCCCAGAAAATCATGTGCATTGACTCGGGCATCAGTGAAATGAAATCCCAAAAAGTATCGTGGGCCGCCGATGCCTGCGGTATGTCATTGTGCGGCTCGGGTTTGATTGCGTGTACAAGGTCTGGAAACTTCATCGCGTCCTGGATAAAGAACACCGGAATGTTGTTTGAAACCAGGTCATAATTGCCCTCCTCGGTATAGAATTTCACCGAGAAACCGCGCGCATCACGCGGAAGATCGGTAGAACCGCGCTCGCCGGCAACGGTAGAAAAACGGGTAAAGACGGGTGTTCTTTTGCCTTTTTGGGAAAGAAATCCGGCCTTGGTGAATTGTGGGATGGGATTGGTCACCTCAAAAAAACCGTGCGCCGCCGACCCCCTTGCGTGCACAATCCTTTCGGGGATGCGCTCGTGGTCAAAATGGGTCATTTTTTCCCTAAAGATAAAATCTTCCAAAAGCGACGGGCCACGATCGCCCGCCTTAAGGGTGTTGTTGTCATCGTGAATGCGCACCCCCTGATTGGTGGTCAGGAATTTGTTGGTGGCCGATGATTTGTGGATCAGGAGATCGCGTTGCTTTTCGTCCTGGGAATTGAAGTTGCTCTGGTCGTTTTCTTTCATACGGTCTGATATTTTGCCCCGGAAGATTTCCGGCTGTTTGAAGAACATTAAAGCTAATTAGCTTAGTCCTAAATGTTTTACAAAATATCTTTCCAATTTTGCACTATTGCCACATTGGCAAAATCAGTCAGCGACCGGAATGCGGCATTTTTGCAAGATAAACGTGCCCAATCCCTGCCCTTCGGCAGCCAGTTTTTTCATCGCCCTGACCCGAAAAAATCCGGCGCTGCGGAAACTGAACTTTACTATGGAACCGTCGCGCAATTCCACTTTGATAAAATCACGGCCGGTTTCATAGGCGGCGACCATTGACGATCCGTTGAGGTTCTTATACATTTTTGCCAGGCGGCAACGCGCAATATCCATAATTAGAGTGTTCCGTTGTACTTTCTTACCACTTCATACAATTCGTTTGCATAATTGCCGATTTCCGAAGCATCCCTGATCCGGACCCGGGTCTCCACTTTCCGGCTGCTGATGGTTCCCAGGTAAAGGTGCGGCGTCCGGTAGATCCTGCAGATGGTCCGGTGCGGCCTCCCATCAAGGACAATGGGAAAATAACATTTATTCGGGATGGCTGAAATCCGGTCGGGGCTCAGAACCTTGCCCAAAATATTGCGGACAATCTGCAGGGCCTGGTCGTACTCGGGAGAAAGTTGAGTGGCGTTCATGGCGTTAGTTTTTGTCAAAGCTATTGCAAGACCCGCAAGAATTATTATGGAAAACCCCATAGACCGGTTATGTTTTTTACGAAACTACATCATTCCTTCAAATAATTGTGAAATAAAATAAAATATGTACATTCGGGTTGGGAAAAACACTTAGCCCCAATAGGGTTTTACCTAGTTTTTATTGGCTGACAGTCGGCAACTTTACTCAATAACTCAAAACCGGGAAATCATGGAACTCTCTCAAACCCTTAGCTATAAACAATACATGGTGGTGGATGCCTCAAAAGTCAATTCGCAATGGCGGTCAGATAACGCTGCCTATATTGTAGATGAAGACAAAAACTGGATTACGGTGGATATCTACACGAACCAAAATGACGATATGGCCCGCGCCTGGCTCGTCAAGAATCAAAGCGTGCTTTCCCTTGAACAATCAATTCCCTATATTCTGCAGGGACACCAACTTACGGACCTGCGTACAGGCGTTTCACAACCCACGCAAATTTCACTGGAAGAAATAAAAGCACGTTGCAACGGCAAGTTTGGAACCATGACTTACACTGAATATTTCAATGTACCCCGGTCAGCAACGGCGCCTCCATACATGGGATCTCACAATTTGGAGAGCAACTCCTACTCCATCCCGTTGCTCTCAGCGGTGGCAAGACGGCACCAACTTATTGATACGGATATTTTCACTTTTAACCATATTACCGGCGGTGCTGGTTTTTTTCAAATAACAGATCGGGGCTCTGGCAATCCGGTTCAGTACAATTTCTCAAATAATCCTGCATTACATTCAGGAGATGGGCGATGATTGGCTCGAAATCATCAACCCCATAAAGATCATCGTTGCGGCAGTGACACTTTATGCGTTTTTGGGGCTCAGCCTCCGCCATGGACTGCACCGTTTGGTTTTGGCCATGCTTTTCGTGGCCTTTTGCACGGAAGTGGTTAATTCCACCCTGAAGTTCGCCGGGCAGCGCATTACGGCTACCACCAACGTCGGCATCCTGATTTTTTTTCTCCTCTGGCTTGCAATCATGTACAAGGTTTCGGATTTCAAGAAATTATCGATGGCATCCCTGCTGATCTTTTCAGGGTATGGGCTCATAAACCTGATGTTCATTGATCAGCTGCAGGTGTTAAACTGCGATACCTTTGTCATCGGTTCGCTGTTGTACATATCGCTATACTTTGTAGATACATGGCAGAATTTCAGCAACGAGCAACTCGAGATGTTTGAACGCAATAGCTTCGTGCTGATTTCGGCGCCCGTGGTGTTCATGGCCGCGATGTCCATGATGTTCGCCTTTGACGACCCGGATTTGAACAGTACCACGGTTTGGGGCAACGTTACCTTGTATTCAACCGTGATCTACATTGTCAACCTAATCTTTTATTTTCTGATCGCCGCCTTTATCAGTGGTGAAAAAAAATTGGCCCATGTATAAGGATTTTGCCATCGGGATCGTGGTCGCAACGCTGTTCCTTAGCGTGCTCGCCTTGCTATTTGCTATCCTGATAAAAATTTACGTACACAAAATCAGAAAATATAACCGGGTAATCCTGGAAAAAGACCTCGCACATCAAAAAGCGCTTACCACTTTGGTGATCGAAACCCAGGAACAGGTACTGGAAAATATTTCGCGTGATTTGCATGACGATGCCGGCCAGCAGCTTACCTACATCAATTTTCAGGTAGAGAACCTCAAACTGGATTCGGAGGCGATGCAGCATCTCCTGCAGCCGGTAACCGATAGCCTGAGAGGTTTGTCAGAATCCATCCGCGGCATCAGCCATTCACTTAACAATCAGCTTATTACCAAGAAGAACCTGGTGCAATCCATTAAATCCGAACTCGAACGTTTGAGCCGAAGCAGCCCGTTCAAAATTTCGGCTGATATTACCTGCGACGATGCCGTGCCCTTTAGCCAAAACGAGAAAATCGTGATTTACCGCATCTTTCAGGAAAACATGAGCAACATTTTCCGGCACTCGCGAGCGCGCAATGTTTGGGTGACCATTGCCGATTCGCCTTTCACCATGGCTATTTCAGATGATGGCCAAGGTTTTGACCCTTCGGCCGCCAGCGATGATTCGATCGGGTTGGCCAATATGAAAAACCGCGCGGCGCTTATTGGATATGAGTTGCATATCGCATCGGCGCCGGGCAAAGGGACTACAATCACTTTATCAAATCACAACCATGGAACGAATCAGGATCGGGATCATCGATGATCATAAAATCGTAAGGCATGGACTTGCCGAACTTCTTCACAAGATCAGCCACTACAAGGTAACGCATGAATTTGACAGTGGCGAGGCGTTCCTGGAAGCCCTCCCACTTGCCGAGGAGCCTGACCTGTACATCCTGGATTATTCCATGCCAGGGCTAAACGGGGTCGACGTGCTCAGGGAATTGGAACAAATTGAAGGTGAATACAAAGTGCTGTTGCTCACCCAGCATTTTGACGAGAAAATCATCGACGCGGCTTACCATTATGGCGCGCGTGGCTTTTTGCACAAGAACTGCACGGCGCATGACCTGAAATTTGCCATTGACAACATCGTCAAGATCGGGTACAACAATGTTTCCGAGATCCTGAAGAGGATGAGGCATTATGACGAAGTTCAGCAAAAGGACAAAAACCTGATCAATCTTTCCGAGCGTGAGTTCCAGTTTTTAAAACTGGTGTGTGACGAGCGCGAATACACCTATGACCAGATGGCCGAGATCATGGGGCTTTCGGTCAAATCAATCGAGGCCTACCGAACCGCGCTGTTTGAGCGGTACAATATCAAATCAAAGGTTGGGCTGGTTCTTTTTTCCTTCAAATATAAACTCACCCCTCCCTTTAATTGAGTTACGGTTCTGATTCAAATTTGCCCGAACTGAAACTTTACGATTCCCTTATAAAAGAATTTGGCGGCTATGCGGTAAATTTAAAGTATGGCCACAACCCGGAAATCCAAACCGACAGACCCATCGCCGAGATCAATTTTGGCAGAAGCCTCCCGTGCGCCAATGCCCACCGCACTCAAACCCATGCTGGCGACCCTTGCCGATGAACCATTTGACAACCCCGATTGGTCATTTGAAGTAAAATGGGACGGTTACCGCACCCTGGCCCTGATTGAAAAAAAAGCGGTGAAGCTGCTCTCGCGCAACGCAAAACCCTTTACCGAAAAATTCTACCCGATAGCCCAGGCCTTTGCCCAATTCAACCTGAATGCCGTGCTTGACGGTGAGATCCTGGTTATCGATAAAGGCGGCAAGGCCAATTTTGGCGCGTTGCAAAATTGGCGCAGCGAGGCCGACGGAGACCTGGTTTTTTACGCTTTTGACCTGCTTTGGCACGAGGGCAAAAACCTGATGGATTTGCCCTTGATTGACCGGCAGGCGATTTTGCAGGAAATTTTGCCCACCACCGATGACCGCATCCGGCTAAGCAGGGTATTTGAAGGCGGAAAGGATTTTTTTGACGCGGCCGCCAAAATGGGCCTCGAAGGAATCATGGCCAAGAAAAAATCGAGCACGTATCAAAGTGACTCCCGGACCCGCAACTGGCTCAAGATCAAGGCGAGCATGAGACAGGAGGTAGTCATTGGCGGATATACCCAAAACGAGGGGAGTTCAAAACCCTTCAGTTCCCTGCTGTTGGGAGTATATGAAAACGGTAAACTGGTTTACACCGGAAAGGTGGGCACGGGCTTTTCGGTCAGATTGCAAAAGCAATTGCTTGAGCGGTTCAAGCCGCTGGAAACCTCTAAAAATCCCTTCGGTACACCCGTGGACATCAACAAGCCCTCGCGGTTCAGGCCCAATCCGCCCAAGGCGACGGCAACCTTTTTAAAGCCTGAACTGGTTTGCGAGGTCAGCTATCTTGAGGTCAGTTCCGATGGAGTATTCCGTCATCCGTCCTTCCAGGGAATGCGCGATGATAAAAATGCTTCCGAGGTGGTTCGCGAGGTTGCCGTTTCCGACATTGCGCCGGTTCAGGACAAGGCCTTTGTATCGGCCCCCAAAAAGCGGGGTGCAAAAGCCCTTCTTAACCCAAAAGACGAAACCCAGGTTAAAAAAATCAACGGCCACGACCTGAAGTTCTCTAACCTCAGCAAGGTTTACTGGCCTGATGAAGGGTATACCAAACGCGACCTGTTTAACTACTATTACCAAATTTCGGAGTTTCTCCTCCCCTATCTCAAAGACCGCCCGCAGTCGCTCAACCGGTTCCCGAACGGGATTTCCGGCAAAAGTTTTTATCAAAAGGACGTCAAGGGCAAAGCCCCCGAATGGGTAAAGCGGTATCCCTACACTACCAGCGATGGCGAAGAAAAGGAATTTGCCGTAGGTGGCGGGCAGGATACCCTGCTGTGGATGGCCTCCCTGGGCTGTATCGAGATGAATCCGTGGTTTAGCCGCGTCCAACATCCCGATCACCCGGATTACTGCGTGATTGACCTGGATCCGGACAAAAATACTTTTGACCAGGTTATCCTTGCGGCGCAAAAAGTAAAGGAGGTACTTGACGCGATGCAGGTTCCCGGTTTTGTCAAGACTTCGGGTTCAACCGGAATCCACATCTACATTCCCCTTGGCGCCAAATACACTTATGACCAATCGCAGATGTTCGGGAAACTGATCGTATCCCTGGTGAACCGCGAGCTGCCCGATTTTACCAGCCTCGAGCGAATGATCAAAAACCGCGGCGGGAAAATGTATCTCGATTTCTTACAGAACCGCCCCGGTGCGACCATTTCCTGTCCCTACTCCCTACGGCCCAAACCCGGTGCCACGGTATCAATGCCGCTTCACTGGGATGAGGTCAAAAAAGGATTGAGGATGAAAGATTTCACCATTGCCAACGCGGTGGGGCGCGCCAGGGAACAGGGCGACATTTTCAAGGGCTCGCTTGGCGATGGAATTGACATGGACAAGGCACTCGCACGGGCAAAATCCATATTTTATTGATTAAATTGGGGCAATGAAAAATCTCGCCGAAATCCCGTTTTCAATCCTGGACCTTGCAATGGTGCCACAAGGCGCAACCCCCGCCGATTCCTTTGCCAACAGCGCCCAACTTGCCCGGGCTGCCGAGGCGCTGGGTTACAGGCGTTACTGGCTTGCCGAGCATCACAATATGGAAGGCGTGGCTTCAACTGCCACATCGGTGCTGATTGGTTTTATTGCCGGGCAAACCCGTTCCATCCGGGTCGGTTCAGGCGGGATCATGTTGCCCAACCACCCGCCGCTGGTGATTGCCGAGCAGTTTGGTACGCTGGCCTCGCTCTATCCCGGCCGGATTGATCTGGGGCTTGGCCGCGCGCCGGGGACTGATCAGCTGACGGCTCAGGCGCTTCGGCGCGATATGAGTGCGGTGCTGGATTTTGAGGGCAACATTCGCGAACTGCAGCAATTCCTTTCGGCCTCCAATAAAAACGCACCGGTCCGGGCCATACCGGGCGAAGGGCTGGACATTCCCATCTGGGTATTGGGATCCAGCATGGACAGCGCGCACCTGGCCGCAAAGATGGGTTTGCCGTACGCTTTTGCCAGCCACTTTGCCCCCGCACAATTGCTGGATGCCATCGCGCTTTACCGCAAAAATTTCCGCCCGTCAAAAAATCTGACCCAGCCTTACGTGATGCCCTGCGTGAACGTCATTGCGGCGGAAACCGACCAAATGGCCGAACGGCTCGCCACTTCATTCAAGAAATTGTTTTTGGGAATCCTGACCGGGGAACGAAAAAAACTCGGCCCTCCCGAGAATCCTGAAGGCCTGTTTGAACACCACGAAGAGACGGCACTACAGCAAATGATAAGGTATTCCTTCATCGGCGGCCCTGAAAAAGTGGCCATGCAACTTCAGCGTTTTCTGGATGTAACCCAAGCCGACGAGATCATGATCAGTACCCCGGTGTTCAGCCATGAGGCCAGGGTAAGAAGTTATGAATTGATTGCGGGTTAAGGGTTCATACTTATCCCCTCTCACCGATCTGCTGCCTCCAAAGCGCATAATAGAGCCCTTTTCGCTCCACAAGTTCATCGTGATTGCCTTGCTCGGTGATACGACCGCGTTCCAGCACAAAGATCCTATCGGCGTGCATGATGGTGGAAAGGCGGTGCGCGATCAGTATGGTCATCTGCTGGCGGCTTGCCGAAATCTCGCGAATGGTTTTGGTGATTTGTTCCTCGGTGATGGAATCCAATGCCGATGTTGCCTCGTCAAAAATCAGGATCCGGGGCTTGCGCAACAGTGACCTCGCTATGGAAAGCCGTTGCTTTTCGCCCCCTGAAAGTTTGCGCCCTCCTTCGCCCAGTACTGTATCAAGTCCGTCGGGAGCGTTCTGCAAAACGTTCATCGCCGAGGCTTTTTGCATGGCATCGAGCATTTCGTCTTCAGTGGCATCGGGTTTTACAAACAGCAGGTTTTCGCGAATGGTGCCAAAAAACAATTGGGTGTCCTGGGTCACAAACCCCATCTGTCGACGTACCTGGTTAAACCGGAGTTCGTCTATTGACACCCCATCGTATAAAATCTGCCCGGAAACCGGACGGTAAAGCCCCACGAGCAATTTGACCAGCGTCGATTTCCCTGATCCTGATGGCCCTACAAAGGCAAGGGT
>JAEZGB010000044.1 GCA_023437485.1 Bacteroidota bacterium | reverse complement strand
CGCGCGTACTACATACGGGAACACATCCGGCCCCTCCCCTACACCCGAAGGTCCGGAAAATCCCAATAAGGTTGATGTGGAAAAACCGCAAAAGTCAAGCTTTCAGCTTTCAGCCATCAGCTGTCAGTTTATATAGAGGAAATTGATAACTTAATGCTATCAATCACGCCGTCAGTCTTCAGTAGCTTTCAGCTATCAGCTATCAGCTGTCAGTTTGAATGGAGGTAATCGAGGGCTAATTGCTTTCAATCGTGTTGCCCGAGAGGAACTGACGGATTTGTAATATCAAGTGTAATCCACTAGCAACCAATTCATCGATCTAAATTACCGGCCACTCCGTTCGACGTTCCCCTTTCATCTTTCATCTTTCATCTTTCTTCTTTCTTCTTTCCTCTTTCCTCTTTCTTCTTTCTTCTTTCTCATTCGCCAATTTTCACTACTTTAGCGCGCGTTTTATAACCCACAACCCAGATGAGACTCGAAGATTTTGACAATGATGAAGATAAGGTAATTCAGGAACGCCTCAAGCAAAAGCCATGGCACGAGATCCGCACCAATGATTCATGGGCGATCTTTAAAATCATGAGCGAATTTGTTAACGGCTATGAGACCATGAGCCGGATTGGGCCGTGCGTTTCAATCTTTGGTTCGGCTAGGACCAAACCCGATGACCCGTTTTATCTGTTAACCGAAAAGATCGCACACAATATCTCGAAAGCCGGGTATGGCGTGATCACCGGAGGTGGGCCAGGTATCATGGAAGCGGGCAACAAGGGCGCGCACTCTGGAGGCGGGACCTCGGTGGGACTGAACATCGAACTGCCATTCGAGCAACACTTTAACCCATATATCGACAAGGACAAAAACCTGAACTTTGATTATTTCTTTGTCCGAAAGGTAATGTTTGTCAAGTATTCGCAGGGATTCGTAATCATGCCCGGGGGGTTTGGAACCCTTGACGAAATGTTCGAGGCGATTACCCTGATCCAGACCAAAAAAATTGCCAAGTTCCCCATTATATTGGTAGGCACAGCCTTTTGGCAAGGCCTCATGGACTGGGTCAAGACCGTGCTTGTGGAGCGTCACGCCAATGTGAGCCCCGATGACCTGAACCTTATCCGGATCGTGGATACGGCGGAGGAAGTGGTGGAAGTGCTGGATAACTTCTATAAGAAGTACACGCTCAGCCCGAATTTCTAAGCTCGAAATCGAAATGAATTTCCATCGGATCCCCTTAGGGCGATATCGCTGAATCAGGGATAGCCGATGACAGGCGACTGACGACTAACTTCGCGCAACCGACCTTGCCGCCTTGCATCTTTAGCATTATATTGCGGAAATTCTATGCTGAAGAAATTTTTATTTCCCGTTCTGCTTCTCTCCTGTATTTCCATGGTGGCGCAGCATCGTGTGAAGATTTTTGCCGAGGCCGACCATCAGCGCAAAGTCCTTGGCGTTCGGCAGGAACTGGTCTATGTCAATTCTTCCGCATCGGCGCTGAATACCATTGTCCTGAATGACTGGAACAACGCTTATTCAGGTAAGGATACCCCGCTGGCCAGAAGATTTTCGGATGAATTCGTGCGCGCATTTCATTTGGCCAAAGACCATGAGCGGGGACAAACCACTGATATTTCCATCCTTGACGGCGACCGCCGCTTTTTGCAGTGGCAGCGCCCGGCGGGCAAACCGGATCTTGTTCAGGTGCAATTGCGCGAGCCGCTTTTGCCCGGTGACAGCCTCCGGTTGGACCTCTCTTATTTTTTGAAAATCCCATCGGACAGGTTCACAAGGTTCGGGTATGGTGACAATGGCAGATTTCTATTGCGTGATGTCTTCCTTTTGCCTGCAAAGGTATCCGGCGGGCGTTTTGCCCGTTACAGCAACGAAAATCTTGACGACAGCGCGCTGGCTCCCTTTGACATTGAACTGGAACTCAGGACAGGCCTTGATTTTGACGTCTCCTCTGACCTGGACTTATTGAAAAAGTCATCGGGAAAAGACTACCAATCCTGGATCTTTACCGGCACGGGCCGGACGGTGTTTACGCTTGCCATTGGCGATCAGGGCGATTATCATTCCTTCAAAAATCAACATGTTGAAGTGATAAACGGGTTGATGGATTCCAGGGTCGATGATATTGGCAGGGCAATGATCGTGGACCGAGTCGTGGAATTCGTGCAGGAAAACCTCGGCGATTTTCCGCATGACAAAATCATCGTAACCCAGGCTGATTATGACCGGAACCCTTTTTACGGGCTCAACCAGCTTCCATCGTTTATCAGGCCATTTCCGGATGACTTTGTCTATGAGATCAAGTTTCTCAAGACTTATCTGCACAACTTCCTTTCGCAAAGCCTCAAACTTGACCCCCGCGCCGAAAATTATATCTATGACGCGATGCAGGTGTATACGATGATGCACTTTATGGAAAAGTACCACCCCCAGGCCAGGATGATGGGCAATTTGTCCAACCTGCGGATCCTCAAGGGTTACAATTTCATGAATGTGGGCTTTAACGAACAATACAGCTATTTCTATATGCTGATGGCGCGCAAAAACCTGGACCAGCCCCTGGGGGATCCCAAAGACCGGCTGATCAAGTTCAACGAGCAGATCGCCGGGAAATACCGCGCGGGCCTGAGCCTGGCCTACCTTGACCATTATCTTGGAGGCGATATCGTACCGTCGGCGCTCCGGGATTTTTACGCGCAAAACACCAGGAGTGAAACATCGGAAGAAGATTTCAAAAAAGCCCTGATTTCCAGGTCACCCAAAAACCTTGAATGGTTTTTTGATACCGTAGTCCATTCGCGCAAACTCATCGACTACAAATTTGACCGGGTAACCCATACACCTGACAGCATCTCCTTTACCCTGAACAACCGCACCGGCACACTGGTTCCGGTCCCGGTATCAGGTGTGGCAAAGGGAAAGGAACTTTTCAAATATTGGATCGATCTTCCCGTGGAAGATTCAATTTTTTCATTGCCAAGGCTGGGTGCCGACAAAATCGTACTCAATTACGCCAACGAGGTCCCTGAATACAACCTTCGAAACAACTGGCGCTCACTGCGCGATTATTCTCTCAGCAACAGGCCCGTGCGCTTCAGGCCTGTCAAGGATTTGGAAGATCCGTATTACAACCAGGTTATGTACGTACCTACACTTACTTACAATCTGTACGACGGGCTCTCGCCGGGATTCCGCTTCCACAACAAAACCATTTTGGACAAGCCGGTCATCTTTGATTTCAATCCGGTCTATTCCACAAACCAAAAAAGTTTTACAGGTTCTTTTCTGGCTGCTGTCAACCAGAACATCCGCGAAGGGCGGTTGTACATGATCCGGTACTCGGCGAGCGGCAATTACTTCCACTATGCTCTCGACGCGGCATATTTAAGGCTTAACCCGATGGTGATGTTCCGAATTCGGGAAGATGATTTCAGGGACAACCGAAGCCAGAGCCTTTTGCTTCGGCAGGTTATCGTCGACAGGCAGAAAACACGCTATGTGATTGATAATTCGGCGGAAAATTACACCGTTTTTAATGCCAAATACGTCAATTCCCGCACTGAGGCCACCCGGCACCAGCGGTTTGTGGCCGACTTCCAGGCTGCTGGCAAATTTGGAAAGGCGTTTGCCGAAGCGGGTTTTAGGCGGCTCTTTGCCAATAACCGGCAAGTTGACGTGCGCCTGTTTGCTGGAACATTTCTGTACAATCAAACCGCATCGGATTATTTCAGTTTTGCGCTTGACCGGCCTACTGACTATCTCTTTGATTACAATTACTATGGCCGTTCAGAAGCTACGGGAATCTTCAGCCAGCAGCTTATACTTGCCGAGGGCGGCTTCAAATCCCGACTTGAGCCCCACTTTGCAAATCAATGGATGTTCACCACCAACGTGGGCATCAATATTTGGAATTGGGTGGAGGCTTACGCCGATGCGGGCTGGGTCAAAAACCGGGGCCGAAACGCTGAATTTGTTTACGACAGCGGGATCCGCCTGAACCTGGTCACCGACTATTTCGAACTTTACCTGCCGGTGAATTCTTCCAATGGTTGGGAAATCTCACAGCCCAATTACCATGAAAAAATCCGGTTTATCGTGACTTTGGATCCCAAAATTTTGGTGGGGTTGTTTACCAGGAAGTGGTTGTAGGTGTTTGCTGTCAGCTATCAGCTGTCAGCCGTCAGTTTGTTACGAGGTAACCGACAACATTGTAGATAATAGCGGCCGCTGCCGTTCGACATTTGACATTTAAAGTTGTCAGCTATCAGCTGTCAGCCGTCAGTTTGTTACGAGGTAACCAACAACATTGTAGATAATAGCGGCCGCTGCCGTTCGTCATTCGTCTTTCGTCTTTCGTCTTTCGACTTTCGTCTTTCGACTTTCGACTTTAACAAATTCGCTAATTTGCTAATTGACCCATTCGCTAATTCCTTACTCGCCAATTGGCCCCATTTGCCATCATCCCCATCTTTGCTTACATTTGTGGTCGCCAACATTTTTTTATGACTCCAGAAGTAGAAGCCACCAACAGGGAACTTTCGTTCGACGATTTCAAAAAAGAAGTACTCAATGATTACCGCATTGCCGTGGTCAGCCGCGAATGCAGCCTTTTGGGCCGCAGGGAGGTTTTGACCGGAAAGGCAAAATTCGGGATATTCGGCGATGGAAAGGAAGTCCCTCAACTCGCAATGGCAAAGGCCTTCCGCAAGGGCGATTTCCGTTCGGGTTACTATCGGGATCAAACCTTTATGATGGCTATCGGGCAGTTGACAGTGCAGCAATTTTTTGCGGGCCTGTATGGCCACAGTGACTTGGATCATGACCCGATGAGCGCCGGAAGGCAGATGGGCGGTCACTTTGCCACTCATTCGCTCAACGCGGACGGCTCCTGGAAGAACCTTACGCTGCAAAAAAATTCAAGTGCCGACATCTCCCCTACTGCAGGCCAGATGCCAAGGTTGCTGGGGCTGGCGCAGGCCTCCAAGGTTTACCGCAATGTGCAGGGAATCCGCAACGCGACAAACTTCTCGATTTACGGCAATGAGATCGCCTGGGGCACCATTGGCAATGCCAGTACCAGCGAAGGGCTCTTTTTTGAGACCATAAACGCCGCCGGAGTATTGCAGGTTCCGATGGTCATGAGTGTCTGGGACGATGAATATGGAATCTCGGTACACGCGAAATACCAGACCACCAAGGAAAACATTTCCGAAATATTGAAAGGATTCCAACGCGAGGATGCAGGTCCTGAAACCCCCAGGCAAAATACACGCGGTTTTGAGATTTTGCGCGCCAAGGGCTGGGATTATGCCGAGCTTGTGGCCGTATATGAAAAAGCCGCCAAAATTGCGCGCGAAGAACATGTACCGGTGCTCATCCACGTGACCGAAGTTACCCAACCCCAGGGACATTCCACTTCCGGCTCCCACGAGCGGTATAAAAATGCCGAGCGACTTGACTGGGAATCGCGATTTGACTGTTTGAGGCAAATGCGCGAGTGGATGGTGAGCTTTGGCCTGGCCACCACCGAGGTACTGGAACAGATCGAGGCTGATGCCAAGCGCGAGGTCAACGAAGGCAAGAAAGCCGCGTGGGAGGCGTATACCCGGCCAATCAAGGAGGAGCGTGACCAATTGCTGGGCGTGCTGGACAATCTGGCCGTTGCCAGCCCAAACCGGGTCTTTATCCAAAAATTCGCTCAGGAGCTTAGGGACATCAAAGAGCCCATCCGCAAGGATTTGCTGGTGGCCGCGCGCAAGATCCTTCGCATGGTGGCTGGAGAAGATTCCAAAAAAGGCCTTTCGGAATGGATCCGCGATTACACCAAAAAGATCCAGCCGGCATTCAGTGCCAATCTATATTCCGAATCGGCGCAAAACATATTCTCGGTACAACCCGTAGAGCCCGAATATGCAAACGATTGCCAGGAGGTTGACGGCCGAATGATTATCCGCGACAATTTTGATGCATTGTTTGCCCGCCATCCTGAAGCATTGGTTTTTGGCGAGGACGCAGGTAATATTGGCGACGTGAACCAGGGGCTTGAAGGGCTTCAGGAAAAATATGGCGAGATGCGCGTGGCCGATGCCGGCATCCGCGAAGCGACGATCCTCGGGCAGGGAATCGGGATGGCCATGAGGGGACTTCGCCCGATTGCCGAGATACAATACCTGGACTATCTGCTTTACGCGATACAAATCATGAGTGACGATCTGGCCACCTTGCAGTACCGTACCCGCGGCAGGCAAAAAGCGCCGGTCATCATCCGCACCCGTGGACATAGGCTGGAAGGCATCTGGCATTCGGGATCACCGATGGGGATGATCCTGAACGCGATCCGGGGCATCCATGTTTTGGTGCCGCGCAACATGACCAAGGCGGCCGGATTCTACAATACCCTGATGGAGTGTGATGAGCCCGCGCTGGTAGTGGAATGCCTCAATGGTTACAGGCTGAAAGAAAAGATGCCCACAAACATCGGCGAATTCCGAACACCTGTGGGCGTGGTGGAAACCCTTCGCGAGGGCGCCGATATCACTTTGGTTTCTTACGGATCTACCCTACGGTTGGTGGAGCAGGCCGCAACCGAACTCGCCGCGGCAGGTATCGAATGCGAAGTGATTGACGTTCAATCGCTGTTGCCGTTTGACCTTGCGCACGATATTGCGAAAAGTGTCCGCAAGACCAGCAGGCTTTTGGTCATTGACGAGGATGTTCCCGGCGGCGCATCGGCGTATATCCTTCAAAAGATAATCGAAGAACAGGATGCCTACCAGTATCTTGATTCAAAACCACAGACTCTGTCGGCCAAAGAACACAGGCCTTCATACGGCACTGACGGCGACTATTTTTCAAAGCCTTCAATTGAAGACATTTTCGAGAAAGTTTACGAAATGTTGCGCGAAGCAAGGCCAAAAGACTTCCCCGCGCTCTATTGAAATTATTGTGTTAAAATGCTGAGAGTATGATTTAAGTCATATTCTGCCGGTGATCATGGCTGTAATTTTACACCATAATCATAAAGCATTTTCACCCATGGGATTTTATCAGGAAACTCTTAAAAATTACGAAGAAGGTTTTTTCGCTAACGTGGCGGTGGGAGTCATCGCTCAAAGTTGCCTGGGCGCGGTAGCGGCCATGTATATCCTGCAAAATGGAACCAGCTTTCCGCAAATGATCCAACTTTTCCTGGCGGTGGCGGCCTGTATGCTCTATAACGGCGCGGTCCTCTCCACACAAAAACCAAAAGTCGTTTTAAATACACTGATCATCAGCGTTGTTATCAATACAATCCTGACAATCGCCAATATGATCATGTGACAATGCGCCCGTCGCCCTACCGGCTGGCTGATAAAAAGGATTCTTCGGGATCCTTTTTTTTGTTGTAGCTTTTGTTGAATCTTGCCCGCCACGTGAAAATTCACTACTTTAGAAATAACTAAAACCAATAAAATGAAGAAAGCATTTATTTTATGCGGCGCCTTATTGTTGCTCACCGCGTGCAAAAAAGAAGAAAAAGAAATTGAATCAACAACGGTAACCGAGACCGTGAGTGACACCGTGGTGCGGGAAGTTGCCCCACCGCCACCTGCCGAAATTGAACCCGAAAGCGACGGCACATCCATTTCAATCGGTTCCGACGGCGTGAGTGTGGATTCCAAGGACGGAAAAAAGAAAACAACGGTTAACGTCTCCAAAGACAACGCCGATGTTGAGATCAATAATTAAGTTTGCGGGCTAAGCCGGTATATTTTTATGTTTGAAGAAGCTCTTAAAAAATTGCCGCCCGTCCGGGTTCTGGATCTTACGGGACCTGCCGCCAAAATCGATCTCTCTCCCACCGGCCCTCACGCGGGTACTGATCTGACTGATGATTACATGAGTGCTGTCAGGAAAGAACTTGGAGCCGCGTACCTGGCGGGCGGATATGCTGAAAAACGCGAAATTTACCGGCGGAGCATGCTTTTTGGCGATGAACGAAATGTGCATGTAGGCATTGATCTCTGGGCTGCGGCAGGCGCCCGCGTTCTTGCTCCCCTACAGGGATCGATGCACAGTTTTGACTACAATGCGGGAATTGGGAATTACGGCCCAACCATAATCCTGGAACATAAAATAGACAATTTTACGTTTTACGCATTGTATGGACATCTTTCGGCAAAGGATCTTGAAGAATTAGAAACGGGGATGACCATTGCCGCGGGCGAAGCGTTCGCGCATTTGGGAACCCGGGCCGAGAACGGCGATTACGCCCCTCACCTGCACTTCCAGTTGATCCGCGAGCTGGAAGGCCATGCCGGTGATTATCCGGGAGTTTGCCGCGCTTTGGACTTGCCGAAATTCCTGGCCAATTGTCCCGACCCCAAGCTGCTATTAAAAATTGACTTATGAGAAAAATTGCGTTTGTATTGCTCGTGCTGCTTGTCATTGCCGGTTGTAAATCCAAAAAAACCGGAACCGCATCTTCCCCCGTAAAGACGCCCGAACCGCGTGTTGTAAAAATTTCCCCTGACAAGGTGGACGATCAGCAAAAACAAAAAGCCTATGAACTTGGAAAACGGGTTTTAATGACCTGCAACACTTCCAAATTCAAACCCTTCAATACCAATGAAGCCACTGCCGAGGTCATCCGCAACACCACCCAGGAACGCCTTACCAAAACATGCCACAACTTCAGGCTTAAATACGGCGAATTTCGCGATATCAAATTCGTGGAGGCGGTGCGCGACAAATCGTCAAAAGTAAATATATACCGTTTTAAAGCCCAATATTCCAAACCCATTGCAAACAAAGAACTTCGCGTAAGCGTCAATGAGGAAAACCGCGTTTCAGCGATCAAGTCGCTGGATTGGAAAGACGAATTTTAATCCATTGTTTATTCGGTATTTTTGTAACTCACCCCGTAAACCCAGTATCGCATGCCTGAATCCAACAAGCACTTCCCGGAATTTCTCTCTGGTGGAGGTGAAATGGGTGAACGAATCAGAAATTTTGACTGGGAATCTACCCCGCTCGGCCCCCCGGAGAGTTGGGAACAAAGCCTTCGGACCTGCGTTCGCATCATGCTTAGTTCAAGCCAGCCCATCTGGATTGGATGGGGGCCCCAGCTCATCAAACTCTATAATGATCCCTACAAAACCATCGTTGGCGGCAAGCATCCCGAGGCTTTGGGCCAACCGGCATCAATAGTTTGGAGCGATATCTGGACTGACATCGAGCCCATGCTCAAAAAAGTGATGCTGGAAGATTCAGGAACTTATGTCGAGAACCAGCTCCTGATCATGGAGCGCAACCAATACCCTGAGGAGACATACTACACATTTTCATACACACCGATCCCGGGTGATCAGGGAGGCACCGCCGGCATGATTTGCTTCAATACCGACGATACCTCCCGGATTGTGAACCAGCGCGCATTGCAAGTGCTTCAAAACCTGGGCAAGCTGTCTTTCAGGGATACCGACCCTCTTGAAATTTACGGCAAAGCCGCCGACATTCTTCGGTCCAACACCAAAGATTTTCCGTTCGCGCTGTTTTATGAGGTCAATGAGAAGCATAAAATCGCGCGGGCGGTGGCATGGGCCGGAGAACGCGAACACTATTCGGCACTGCCTGATCAAGTTGAAATTGATGTCACCTCTTCGTCCAATATCACAGCCGCGATCCTTACCGGCGAAGTGGTTTTGGCACAGAACAACGGGGCGGGAAAACTGCCCCACGGATTTTGGGACATTGCCCCGCGCGAGTTCCTGTACATCCCGATCCGGATTGCAAATCATAGGCTACCGGCAGCGATCCTTACCGTCGGACTAAACCCATACAGGAAGTATGACCGGGAGTACCAGCAATTCATCCGGTTGCTTTCAGATCAGCTCTCGCTCATACTCAACAATATGCACGCGCTGCACGAAGAGCGAATGAGATCTGAAGCGCTGGCAAAGATAGACGAATCCAAAACCTTGTTCTTCAATAATATAAGTCATGAATTCAGGACGCCATTAACCCTGATATTGGGCCCGTTGGAAGAACTGATGCGCGAGGCAGACTCCATTCCTGCCAGAGCTTTTCAGGCCCTTGAAACCACGCACCGCAATGCCATGCGATTGCTCAAGTTGGTCAACACACTGCTTGATTTCAGCCGGATTGAAAGCGGTCGGCACAAAGCGCGTTTTTCTCCGGTTCAGTTGGAAGAGCTTACCTCCAACCTTGCCGGATCCTTCCGCTCAGTGATGGAACGCGGTCAACTTGAACTGGAAATTGACATCCATCCCATCGGCGAGCCCGTCTATATTGACACTGACCTTTGGGAAAAAATCATTTTCAACCTGTTGTCCAACGCGTTTAAGTTCACCCTCGAAGGAAAGGTTACGGTGTCGCTCAAAGCAGAAGGCGATTTTGCGGTCATGAAAATTTCGGACACGGGAATTGGCATACCTGAGGACGAATTACCGAATCTTTTCACCCGGTTTCACCGCGTCCAGGGCGCCGGGGGCCGTACTTTCGAAGGATCTGGAATTGGCCTGTCCATGATACGGGAACTGGTACGGATGCACGGCGGGTCAATCGAGGTCCAAAGTACGGAAGGCGCGGGCTCAACTTTTACCGTGAGCATTCCGCTTGGTTCGGCACATTTGCCCGCCGACCAGGTTTCAGATTCGGTGGACGAACTTGCCGCTATAAGCGAAATATATATTACCGAGGCCGAAACATTTTTGGAAACTCCTGAAAATGCTTCACGTGACAACCCAGGTGCCACGCGCACCGTTTTGGTTGTTGACGACAACCAGGATATGCGGGACCATATCGAATCCATCCTAAGCAGGTATTTTAATGTAGTGACGGCTCCAAATGGCCACGATGCCCTCGAGAAGCTGGAACTTCGTCTGCCTGACCTTATCCTGAGCGATATCATGATGCCGGTTATGGATGGAATTGAACTTTTGGGCCGCGTCCGAGATTCCGAGCGTTATGCCACGATTCCGGTCATCCTGTTGTCGGCCCGGGCGGGTGAGGAAGCGCGAATCACAGGCATCGAAACCGGTGCCGACGACTATTTGGTAAAACCGTTTTCATCAAGGGAACTGGTCGCCCGGATCCAGGCACAGCTAAAGGTCGCCCACGCAAGGTCGAATTCAGAGCGGCAAATAAGGAACCTTTTTAACCAGGCTCCGGCCGCTATAAATATTTTTAGAGGACCTAAACACATAGTTGAACTGGCCAATCCCAAAATGCTTGAACTGTGGGATAAAACTGCCGAAGAAGTTATGTACAGGCCGCTGATCGAGGCCTTGCCGGAACTTGCGGGACAGGGTTTTGACAAAATTCTGGACCAGGTGTTGCAGACCGGCAAACGAGTGGTCCAGCCCGAAACCATCGTCCAATTGATGCGCGGCGGGGTATTGACTGACATCTTTGTCAAGGTAATTTACGAGCCCCTGACCGATGAATCGGGAAATGTGGTGGGAATTATGACCGTGGCTGATGATATTACCGAATCGGTATTGGCTCGCAAAGCCATTGAGGAAAGCCAGAACAGGTTATCGGTGGCCCTTGACGCGGGCCAAATGGGAACTTTTGACTATTATCCGCAAAGCGACAAACTGGTTTGGTCGGCAAAGACCTGCGAATTTTTTGAGTATCCGCACGGATCTCTGAACTTTGAAACTTTCGCCTCACTTGTCCATCCCGAAGATATCTCAAGGGCCAGTGAGATTGTTCAAAAAGCTCTTTCCGGGTTTAACAACGGCGAGTATGAAAACGAGTACCGCGTACTTTTGAAAAACGGCGGAACCCGGTGGATCCGGGCTATGGGCAGGGTAACCTTTGATTCCGAGGGGCATCCAGCTCGTTTTTCAGGGATTACACAGGATATTAGCCGTCGTAAGGTCCATGAAGAAGCTTTGTGCGAATCAGAAGAGCGATTCAGGACCATTGCCGACCAGTCGCCCATGATTGTTTTCATGACCGATTCGCAGGGCAGCGCCAACATTACCTATCTCAACCAGATGTGGATGCAGTTTACCGGCCTGAATGAACAACAGTCGATGGGCCAGGGCTGGCACACGGTGGTGCACCCGGACGATATTGCAAAAGTGGAAGTCATCTACAGGCAGGCCCACCAGACCCGGATTTCCTATATTCTCGACGCCGTCCGCCTCAAAAGATATGACGGCGAATACCGGTGGCACATGTTCAAGAGCAATCCGAGGTTCTCACCTGACGGCGCATTTCTTGGCTATCTAGGGGTCGCGACTGAAATCCACGACCAAAAAGCCGCCGCCGATGCCATCAGGGAAAGTGAAAGCCGCTTCCGAATGCTGGCCGAAAAACTTCCGCACCTGGTATGGGTAACCGGGCCTGATGGAAAACAGGAATTTATTTCGGCTCGATGGAAACACTATACCGGAAGCCCACGTGCGGGACTGGATTCGCTGGCTGAATTTGTGCACCCAGCCGATATGGAAGCCCTGACCAAGGCCTGGGACCGCAGCCTTGAAACCGGAAAAAACATGCGTGTTGACGCACGGCTCAGGGATTCACAGGGTTCTTACCGGTGGCATGCACTTATCGGTGAGCCCGTGCTTGAATCCGGCGGCGATATTACCCGTTGGGTAGGCGCGTTTGCCGATATCCACCATGAACGCACCTTTGCCCAAGAGCTGAAGCAATTGGTCGAAGCCCGGACCAATGAACTGAGCAGCAAGAATGAAGACCTGGAAAAAATGAACCGGGAACTGGAATCGTTTGCCTACATTTCAAGTCACGATTTGCAGGAGCCGCTGCGGAAAATCCAAACTTTCGCCTCGCGCATCATGGATCGGGAATTCGAATCGCTTTCCGAAACGGGGCGATCGTATTTCCAGCGAATGCAGGATGCGGCCTTCAGGATGCAAACCCTGATCGAAGACCTGCTCGCCTATTCCCGGACCACAAACGAGGACCGCAAAATCGAACGTGCTGACCTGAACGCGGTACTTGATGAAATTCGCGAGGAATTTGGAGAGGAAATCCTGGCACGGGAGGCAAAAATCGAATCTGAAAAATTAGGAAGTGCCATGATTATCCCCTTTCAGTTCAGGCAATTATTGCACAACCTGTTTGTAAATTCGTTGAAGTTCGCGCGCGAGGGCGTGCCGGCCAGGATCACGGTAAGCAGTGAGGTAATAGACGGAAATACGGATATTCATCCAAAACTGATAGTGGGAAAACGGTACACACACCTGCAAATTTCGGACAACGGGATCGGGTTTGAACCTGAATACGGCGAAAAAATCTTTCAGGTTTTCCAAAGGCTGCACGGCCGCGACAAATACAGCGGAACGGGGATCGGACTGGCCATCGTCAAGAAAATCATTGACAATCACAACGGCCACATTTCAGCTACGGGAAGGCCGGGCGCAGGCGCAACCTTTGATATTTACCTTCCCGCATAGCCGAAGTAAGTAATTTTTTGTAGTTTTAGGTTTATGAGTGAAACCGAATTTCAATCGGCATTTTCAGTCATGCCTGGGGTCATGGCCCTGCTTGGCACGGATGACCCTCAATTTATCGTCATGGCCTGCACCAATGATTTTGCGGCCCTCGGAAACTCAACTCCAAACCAGCTAATTGGAAGGCCATTGCTGGAACCTTTTCCCGAGAACCAGGAAATGCCCGGCCGGCCTCATTTAATGCTTTTGGAATCTTTGCGAGCGGTCATTGCTACCGGCCTTCCGCACGAACTTCCTGTACAGCGCTTTGATATCGGGACACCCAGAGACGGCTACTGCAAACGGTATTGGCGCATTTCTAACCGGCCGTATTTTTCACCCGAAGGCAAATTGGCCGGAATCATCCATGCCGCGCAGGACATCACCCTTGAGGTACTGGAAGGTCGTCGGGAAAAACAGATCCGTGGTTTTGGGCAGGCGTTTGACCTGTTTATCAACGCACCCCAGGCCATCGGAATCGTCTCTGGGAAAGACCTTGTCATCGGCTTGGCCAACCGCACCATGCTCAGGTTGTTGCGGGCAGGTGACGATATCGTGGGAATGCCGCTGCTTGACGCACTTGCCGGCCGTGAAACCTACGGCCTGGCCCCCATCCTTCGGCAAGTCCTTGAAAGCGGGAAAACATTTGAAGACAAACAGGCGCCCATCCAGACTACTGAAGGAAATCCTGAAACGAAATACTTCCATATTCGCTGCCAGCCTTTTTTTGAGCCCGGCCATAAAGAAGCTTCCGGGGTATTGATCTACGCGCATAATGTATCCGATAAAGTCCAGGCCATCCGGCGGTTGCGGGAAAAACAGCAACGGTACCGGACCCTTATTGAGGAAGCCCCCATCGCAACCGCGCTTTACACCGGGCCCAACCTTGTGATCCAATACATCAATGGCCTGATGTTGGGGTATTGGGGAAAAGATAAATCCGTCCAGGGCAAGGAATTCCGGGAGGCGTTGCCCGAAATGGCCAACCAGCAGTTTCCCGATGAATTGGAACAGGTATTCCTGACAGGAAAAGATTTTGTCGGGCATGAGCAGGAGGCTTACCTGATGATTGACGGAAAACCTAAAAAATCTTATTTTAATTACGCTTTCAAGGCCTTGCGCGACCAGGACGGCAAAGTGTACGGGATTCACCATACCGCGATTGACGTGACTCAGCAGGTGACCAACCGCCGCGACCTTGAAGCCAGTGAACGCAAGTTCCGGAACCTTTCGCACTCACTCGAAGAAACGATCCAGGAACGCACATTCCTGGTCTCACAGCTTAACGAAACCTTCAGGCATGCCGAGCGGGCCGGAAAATTCGGGAGTTTCAGGTATAATCTCAGGAGCGGCGAGCTTTCCTATTCTGAAACCTATACCGGCTTCTGGGCTCCGAACCGGACAGTTTCCAACCTTCGATGGAAAAATTCCTGGAATTTGTTCATCCCGATGATCGCCAATATGTTAAAGACGAAGCCGAGGATTACTTTTTCAGGGGCAGACCCTGGGACAGTGATTTTCGCATCATCCGGCACGGCGGAGAGGTAATCTCGCTCAGGGGCAATACCGACAGGATCACCGCTTCTGACGGGCAGGAATACCTCATCGGCACGCTGCAGGATATCACCGCGGAGAAAGCTCGCGAGCGCCAGCTTACCGAAAACAACGCCAAATTAATAGAGATGAACCGCGAGCTCGAATCGTTTGCGTATATTTCAAGCCATGATTTGCAGGAACCACTGCGGAAGATTCAGACTTTTGCCTCGAGAATCATCGACGAAGATCAAAACGTACTGAGCGACCGCACAGGAATTTATTTTGAGCGGATCATGAACGCGGCCAGGCGAATGCAGATCCTGATTGACGATTTGCTGACTTACTCGCGCACCAATGTTCAGGACCGGCATTTTGAGCGGGTTCACCTTTCAGACCTGATCGCCGAGATTTCGGAAGAACTCGCTGAAGACCTGCAGGTTTACAAGGCCATGATTGAGACCGGCGAACTTGGGCAGGTAACCATCATCCCTTTTCAATTCAGGCAACTGTTGCACAACCTGATCGGCAATGCGCTCAAATTTTCGCGGCCCGAAAAACTTCCGCATATTTACATCAGCAGCCAGACAGGAACCGGGGCATCGTTTGGCCTGCAGGATTCCGACCCTGAAACCCTGTATACGCACATTCGGTTTTCGGACAATGGAATCGGCTTCCCTCCTGAATTTGCGAGCAAGATATTTGAAGTTTTTCAAAGGCTGCATACCCGCGAAAAATACAGCGGAACGGGAATCGGGCTTGCGATTGTACGAAAAATTGTTGAAAATCACGATGGATTCATTATGGCGACTGGCGAACCAAACAAGGGCGCCACGTTTGACATCTATATTCCTGACAGAACTCTTTAAAATTAAAGATATGATCACAAAGAATTATCGGATCGAGATTGATGCCCCTGCGTCAAAAGTATGGGAAATGCTCTGGGGAACTGATACCTACAGCGACTGGACCGGCGTGTTTTGCGAAGGATCGAGCATCAAATCAGATTTTGTCCAGGGCGGCCGCGCGCATTTTTTGACACCAGGCGGTGAAGGAATGTACAGCACTGTGGAGCAAAATCAGCAAAACCGGATTATGGCTTTCCGGCACATCGGGATGCTCCGCGACGGGGTGGAACTTCCGATTGACGATGAAACCCGCGCCTGGACCGGGGCCATGGAAACATACAGGTTGCATGAAAAAGGCAACAAAACCCTGGTAGAAGTGGAAATAGACATGACCGAGGACCACGCAGATCATTTTGACAAATCTTTTCCGAAAGGCCTGGAACGGCTCAAGGAGCTTTCAGAAAATTAGACCGGGACCTCCCATGGGGAAGTGCCGTACCACAAATTTCCGCCGTTGACCCCCAAGGGCGAAGCGAAATTATTGGTATAAAGTGAACCTGTGCCCAAACCCTGTGGCAAGTTTGAATTCAATCCAAAAGTCCATTGCGCGATCGCGTTGAGCCCTACCGATGATTCCAGGGCCGAAGTAACCCACCATCCGATCCCGTGCGCACCGGCGAGGTCGATCCATTGGCTCGACGCGGCAAAACCTCCCAGCAGACTCGGCTTTAAAATAATATAATGAGGCTGGATCCTTTCAAGCAATTTCCGTTGTGCGTCGTCTGAAGTCACTCCTATTAACTCTTCGTCCAATGCAATGGGAATTGGCGACGATTTTACCAATTCTGCCATCTTGTCATGTTGCTCAACGGTTATGGGCTGTTCAATACTATGAATTTCAAAACCAGATAGTTGCTCTAATTTATTTAAAGCTGATTCTGGATCAAAACCGCCGTTTGCATCCAGGCGGATTTCCAATTCGTGGGCTGAGAAATTACGCCTGATTTGACTCAGGATTTCAACTTCGGAATCAAAATCCAACGCCCCCACCTTCATCTTCAGGCAGTGGAAACCCTCCGAAATACGGGCGGCAATCTGCTCGCGAATAAAATCCGGATCGCCCATCCAGATAAGGCCATTGATCGGGATTCCTTTCTTGCCGGTTGTAAATTCAGACGGGAATAAGATCATTGGATCTGTCGATGAAAACGAACGGAAAGCCATCTCAACGCCAAACCGGATGGAGGGCCAGTCTACCAGTGCCTCGTCCAGCTGCTGTGGCCCCAAATCAATATTGCGGCAGGCCCACTCCACCATGGCCTCATAGCCCGGGCGGTCATCCCGGCTCAGGCCACGGAGCAATCCGCATTCGCCAATACCAAGACGGTCCCCCTGGCGCAGGACTATAAACCAACTTTCCTTGACCTTTAATATCCCGCGCGAGGTTCCTGCAGGACGTTTGAATTTCAGGATATGCCCAAAAGATTCCGCTTTCAAATTTAAACTTTATAATTCGATGGACTCACCTATCTTTAACAACATCAAGTCTTTGCCTTTATCAAAAAACTTCCGGATCGAGGCTTCATGATCAATTTTGATAAAGCCGAAAGTATCGTAATGATAGCCCAGGATTTTATCGCATTCCAAAAAGTCCGAGGCGATGATGGCATCTTCAACATCCATTGTAAAATTGTCGCCCACCGGCAAAATGGCAAGGTCCAACTTGGTACGCATTGGAATGAGCTTCATGTCCATGGTAAGGGCCGTGTCACCTGCAATGTAAATGTTTTTGTGCTCGCTTTCAATGACGAACCCTCCGGGATTCCCACCGTAGCTTCCGTCGCCGAAGGAACTCGAATGGATTGCGTTGACGTAACGCACCGAGCCGAAATCAAATTTCCACTTACCGCCGTGGTTCATGGGATGGGTCTTGAACCCATGATTGGCATAGATCCCGGCGATTTCGGCATTTGAAACAATGGTTGCCCCGGTTTGGCGCGCAATGGTCTCCACATCAAAGGTGTGGTCATTGTGGGCGTGGGTAACCAGGATATAATCGGCGGGAAGGGATTTGACCTCAATATGCGAGGCAGCCGGATTGGCGGTGATGAACGGATCGACGATAATGTGTTTTCCGGCAACCTCAATTCCCAGAGAGGCGTGCCCGTAATAAGTTATTTTCATTATGAATTGTTTACGATCAAGTCTGAAATAAAGAAAATCAGCGCCAGCGAAAGCAACACCGACAGCAGGAATGTTGCAATCGCGAGCCGGCGCAATTCGGGATCCAGTTGCCGTGGATCGCGAATTTTTGACACCCGGATCAGGTGGCCCAAAAGTGGAAAATAGGCGGCAAGAAAAATGTACTGGTCAAACTTGAACCCCACTTCGTTATAGATCATCGCAAAGATCAGGATGAGCACCATCGCTCCGATTACAAGGAAATAGTGATAGGCGCGTGCCGCCGCGCCCCCCATCTTGACCACCAGGGTATTTTTGCCGGCTTTGCGGTCAGATGCCTCGTCGCGCATGTTGTTCAGGTTCAATACCCCGGTGCTGAGCAAGCCAATAGCCGCCGCGGGCAGCGCCAACTGCATGTCCACTTGCTTGGAATGCAGGAAATTGACCCCAAGGGTGGAAACCAGGCCAAAGAACACAAAGACGAACATATCGCCATAACCCCTGTACCCGTAGGCGGTATTGCCCACCGTATACCGAATGGCCGAAGCAATGGCCAGCAATCCCAACACGAAAAAGAAAAGAGAATAACCAAGATTGGTGTCGCGGAAGGCAAAATAAATCAACAGGCCCGCGCAAACAAGCGTTAGCAGCGCAGTGATCACCATGGCGCGTTTCATCGCCGCGGCCGAGATCACGCCGCTTTGGATGGCGCGCTTTGGCCCGACCCGGTCATCGTTATCGGTTCCGCGGATACCATCGCCGTAATCGTTGGCAAAATTGGAAAGGATTTGAAGCCCCAATGTTGTCAATAGCGCAAAGGCAAAGATCCGCCAGTTAAAAACCTGCGTGGGGGTCAGTACATCCCGCGTAGGGTTAGCCAGCGCGTAAACACTGCCCACAATGATTCCGGAAACCGATAACGGTAAGGTACGGAGCCTTGCGGCGTCGATCCAATGCCTCATAAAAATTTTGTTTGGTAGATAAAAATACGAAAATGTTGCACACCGTTAACCCCAGTCGCGGTTGCCGCCTTCAATTTCATAAAGCCATAGGTTGACATACTGCGCAAGTGTTGAATATTTCCCCAGGCTGAAGGTGATATCGCCGCCGGCCGTATGCAGGGTGAGGCTCGCAATATCCAGCGCCCGGTGCCAAAACAGCTGCCTGACGGTGATTGACTGAATCTTGGCAGGCTCGATAATTTCGCGGGTGATGTCCCACGCGCCTGATTGT
>JAEZGB010000019.1 GCA_023437485.1 Bacteroidota bacterium | reverse complement strand
TTACGACCTTACGACTTTACGACCAACATTTTACATTCGTCATTCGTCATTGGACATTTGTCGTTCGTCAACTTACTTATTACTCTTATGCTCATAATAATAATACTCCATCGTCCCGTCGCCACCTTTTTTTTGACCGCGGATGGTGTAATACCGGTTGCCGATGGGTTTGATTTCATATTCCCAATCGCCCTGGTTGGGGTTCTTGCTCTTGTCAAAACGCGCGAGGTCGGCGCAGAGTTTTTTTGGCGGCGGTACCGATACGATTTTGCTTGTGCCGCGCTCGGTGACCATGTACTTTAGGGTATATTGGCCGCAGGGTGCGGGCGTGATGGTGGAATTTTCAGACGATACGAGGGGGTTATCGCGGTAGGCCGAGAGTTCTTTCTCAAAAGACTCGAATTGAGTATTGACATCGGTTTGGGCGAGGGCCGGAACGGCAAATAAAAGGGCGATGATGAATTTTTTCATGAATCTAAATTTTAGCAGGTTGATGAATTTAAGCGGGAAGCCTAGCCCCGATTGCAGCGGCATCCTTTTTTGCGAAGCGAAAAAGATAAAGCGGAAAGCGGGATCATGCTCCAAACGGAAAGGGTAAAAATAAAAAAATCTTCCCAAAGGAAGATCAAAAAATGGCAAGCGACCTGCATCGCACCGCTACAACCGCATACCTTTGCTGCGTTCCCGCCCTGGAGGATTCTGCAGGAGCTGGTCGTGCAGGACTTGCCGTTGCAAATATACAATCTTTTTGTATTTTCGCAAGCGCCGGCGCCTATTTCCTGCCGCAAAAATCCATATACCCCATGAAAAGTTTTAACCTGCTCACTTTCATTTTTATAAGCCTTATTGTTGCACGCTGCGGAGATGACAAAAAGGACGAAAACGCATTTACCATCAAGAATTCACTGCTCAGGGCGCAGTACAAGCCTGGCGAAAATGTAGCCTTGGCCATTGACAATCCGCAGGCAAAGGCCGTTGACAGCGTAATTTTTTACATTAACGACAAAAATGTGGGGTCGGTAAAATCTGGCGGACAGCTCGAGGTTGCTCTGGACGGAAAATTGGGCTACCAGAACATCAAGGCGCTCGTTTATTCTGAGGGCAAAACCGCCGAGGCTGCTGACCGTGTCGAACTGGTATCGCCCGTACAGCCGCAACTTTTGAAATACACGGTTGTGAACACCTATCCGCATGATATCACTGCCTTTACCGAGGGGCTTGAATTTTATCGGGATACACTCATTGAAAGTACCGGGCAAAACGGCCAGTCGTGGTTCAGGAAATATGACTACAAAACCGGCAAGGTATACCAACAGGTTGATCTGGAAAGGCAATATTTTGGCGAGGGGATCACGGTTATCAACAACCAGCTTTTTCAGCTTACCTGGCAAAATAAAACCGGGCTGATTTACAACGCCGACAACGGCAAATTGATCAAGACCTTTGCTTATGACAAAAATATTGAGGGTTGGGGAATGACCAATGACGGCGAGTATATTTACCACTCTGACGGCACTGAAAAGATATGGAAAATGGACCCGGAGACCCAAAAAATGGTGGATTACGTCAATGTTTATTCGGGGGCGAGCAAGATCAAGAGCATCAATGAACTTGAATGGATCAACGGCAAAATCTACGGCAATATCTGGCAAAAGGACGCCATTGCCGTGATAGATCCGGCCACAGGCTCTGTTGAGGGTGTCCTTAACCTGGCCGATTTGCGCAAGGAACTCAAAAATCCCCGGGCCGAGGTCCTGAACGGCATCGCGCTGGTCCCAAAAACGGGCACCATACTGGTTACCGGAAAACACTGGGACAAGATGTTTGAGATCCGTGTCAGCGCACCTTAAAACTTAACGCCGCGTTAAACCACCAAAGGTTTCCCTATTTTTATCTTAACGGCCATACTAAGGTTTCGCCCAGGCGTTATACCTGTAATGAAAACCCTCATGGCTTTTGTTTTTCTCTCGATTTTTGGCTGTAAGCAATCCCGTGAACAGCCCAATGAACCTCTTCCCGAAATTCAAATGGAAAACATTTCATACGGGCCTCATCCCGGACAGGTTATGGACCTTTATTTGCCGGAGGGGCGCTCGATGCGCACCAGGACCCTTGTGCTGATCCACGGTGGAGGTTGGAGTTCGGGTTCCCGAAAAAACCTCGCTTACCTGATCCCATTACTGAGGTCCACTTTCCCCGATTGCGCGATTGCCAATATTGATTACCGCCTGGCCACGGCTGCAAGTCCTGCCTTTCCCAAGCAAATTGATGACCTTCAATCGGCCATCAGGCACTTGCGCGAGGCCGATTACGATATCTCGGAAGAATTTGGGCTGATAGGTGTGAGTGCGGGCGCGCACCTGGCGCTGCTTTACTCCTACCGGTTTGATGCCGCCCGCAGTGTCAGGGCAGTGGCATCCATTGTGGGGCCGGTCGATTTTACCGATCCCGCCTATACCTCAAGCCCTTATTTCCATTATGGGCTTTCGCCCCTTATTGGCACCGCGGTGCGGCCTCTCAAACCCGAACACTATCTTGACGTAAGCCCGGCGGCACATGTTTCGGAAAAATCAGCACCCACCATCCTGTTTTACGGCGGTAAGGATGCGCTTATTCCATCGACGCAGGGCCCGCGGCTTAAAGCCAGGTTGGACGAAGCGGGAATTGCATCGGAACTTCACCTCTATCCCAATGAAGGTCATGGAAATTGGGATTTGGCAACGACGCGGGACATGAGCCGTAAGCTCAACGCATTCTTTGGGCGCTATTTGTTGCCGTAGAAAAGATTTCACCGGATTGATCCCGTAGCTCACCATCAAAATTTATTGTTAAAAATTAACCGTACCGAAAATTTTGTGGAATTGGAATTCTATTAAAAAAGTTACTGAATATCAGTATTTTTTTGGTCATATTTCCTACCCCATCGGTTGCGATTTTAACAATTGTTCAAGTTAAAGGCTTTCGATATAATAGAACCTTTTGCATAATTATTCCATATTAACTACATTTATGAAATATTTAGACACCCTGACAAGATGAATAACACGAAAGCCACGATCGAAGTACTTCTGGTTGATGATGACGCCGACGATCGTAACACTTTTAGCGACGCGCTGAGCGAGCTTAAAATACAGACCCACCTCCATATGCTGGAAGACGGTCGGAACTTGTTGGAGTATCTGGAAAATCCGGACAATAAACTGCCCGATATCCTGTTTCTGGATCTTAACATGCCGTATAAATCAGGAGTTGAGTGCTTGATGGAAATCCGTCAGCATCCAAAGTACAATGATTTGTCAATCGCAATTTATTCAACCTCCAGCACTGACAAGGACATTGAGGAAACCTTTATAAACGGCGCCAACATCTACATCAAAAAACCCAACAGCTTCGCGCAACTTAAAAAAGTTTTGAGCGATGTGGTGAACATGAATTTTCAGTTCCACAATTCGGGACTCAACAAAGAAACTTTCCTGCTCAATATCTGATCGCGGGATCTGGCAGCAAATCTTATAAAAATCCGCATGAATACTGCAAAGCCATGCGGATTTTTGTTTTGTAGATTTATCAAAAATCAAACATGGATCAGGATTTTGATGTCGCCATAATTGGCGGAAGCGTTGCCGGGCTTTCAGCGGCCATGACCCTGGGAAGGTCTTTGCGAAAGGTTGCCGTTTTTGATCGGGGGACGCCCTGCAACCGTCAGGCGCCCGAGTCGCGCAATTTTATTACCTGCGACGGGATGACTCCCTCAGAAATTGTCGGCAGCACGCTTGAAGAAGTGCTCAATTACAAAACCACGCGTCACTTTAGGGAAGAGGTGCATTCGGCCAAAAAAACTGATTCGGGCTTTTTACTGACTACCGCAAAAGGGACGTATTCTGCCAAACGGTTGCTGCTGGCCACCGGGCTAAGGGACATCACCCCTGATATTAAGGGTTTTGCTCAATGCTGGGGCAGATCCATTCTTCATTGTCCGTATTGCCACGGATACGAATGTCGCGGGAAAGCCACCGGAATCATCGCCAATGGTGAAGCGGCCTACCATCTGGGGACATTGATTAACAACTGGACTGACAAAATCACCATTTTGACCAATGGCGTTTCGGAGTTGCGCAATGAAGAGCGCGAAAAACTTGAACAAATTGGAATTTCGATTGTGGAAGACCAGATTGACCAGATCCGGCATGATTCGGGCATCGCCAAAAAGGTTATATTCAAAAGCGGAAAGGAACTTGATATCAGGTACTATTACGCTTCCATACCTTTTGAACAGCAGTCGGACCTTGCTGAGGCTTTGGGTTGCAAAATCACCAACCGCGGCCATATTGATGTAGACGATGAGCAACGTACGTCTATTGAAGGTGTTTATGCGGCCGGTGACTGCACCTCGCAGCCAAGGGCGATTTCAGTGGCCGCAGCCTCGGGAACCAAAGCCGGCTTTACCATCAATGTTGAAATGATTCTTAAAGATTAGTTTCTGATTATCGAATCGCCAACGTTTCGGAACCTCCAAAACACCACTTTTGCCTCAATCGACAACTTGTACAGGATTACTCGAAATTGCGTATAAATTTTCATAACGGGGCTTTTTACAAATTTGCAAAAGCCCGCTTCCAAATATTTACATTTTTTTTGGAAGATTTTACATCATTTGCGAGTTAGTGCGCTTTCGTACAGATCGATCCACTGGCCGGGGGTCATTTTGGTGGCCAACTCACCTATCAGTTCCATTGGAATCGCCTCGGGCTTTTTGAATCGGATACAACTTTTTCCCATATCGAGTTTTCCCGTGACCCGGTTTGCGTATTCGGCAGTAAACCAGGTTAACAGTTCCGGGCTCGCATAGATTCCCATGTGATAAATAGCAATAAAATTTTTTTGCGATGCGATGCTGATAAACGGCAGGGCAAGTTTAGGGTCGCAATGGTATCCTTTGGGGTAAAGGCTGTGCGGCACAACGTACCCGATCATTCCGTAACTGATTGTTTCAACAATACCTTCCGGCAAATTGTCGGTCAAAGTTTTTCGAAGCGCTTCCATGTATCCGCGCCGGTCATCAGGCAAGTTATCGAGGTATTGCTGAACGTCCATTTGATTTTTTGTCCAAAAATAAGGATAAATTACTAGCGGTTAAAGTTTGGTTAAGGCTATGCATCCACCAAAGCTTCCCGCCCAAAATGCGTAACTTTAAATAAAAACACCATGAAAACTTTGGCAATCAGCATCTTAATTGCACTCGGCTTTACAGCTCAGGCGCAGGTTGACAGGATAAACGATCCTACCACGCAGGACCGATTGGACCAACAACCAGTCATTCCTGCGCAGACTGCCGTACACCAGGCGGCCCGACAGGCCAATATCAATCAGCAGAACAACCAAAACGTCATTGATTCGGAAAATCTGTTGCAGGACCAGGTTGAAAGGTCTACCGGCAAGGAGAAGAAGAACCCGGCCATCACCCCTCCGGCAACGGTACATCCGCCGCGGTTGGCCGATCCCGTATCGGCGCCCGTCAGCACGCCTGTCAGAACCACAAATTAAGCCCCAATCACGGGGCTTTTATTTTATTAAAAACTTTGTACTTTTAAATAAATATTCAATATGAAAATCCTTTTGATAGTATTGCTTTGTGCCACCAGTACCTTTGCGCAGCTCAAATCCGTGCCCTATTGGCATGAAAAGCAGAAGCTGAACGGGTTGGCAATTTCCCCCCAGGCAAAAAACGCGCCCGGAATCCTGATTCTCCCGGCCTGGCGCGGTATCGATGACCATTCAAAAGCTGTCGCCCGGGAACTTTCGCAAATGGGCTACTATGCCTTTGTTGCCGATATTTACGGCGAAGGCAATATTCCAAAAGACATTAAGGAAGCCGGGGAAAAATCGGGATACTTCAAGCAAAACAGGGAATTGTACCGCGCCCGGATCCAGGCCGCGCTCGGTCAGTTGATTGCCCAGGGTGCAAACCCACAGCGCATTGCCGTGATTGGCTACTGTTTTGGCGGAACCGGGGCACTTGAGGCCGCCCGGGCCAATATGCCTGTCAGGGGAGTTGTTTCATTTCACGGCGGGTTGGGCCGCGATGGCCGGCAGCCCCTGTTGCCCATTGCGCCGAGCATATTGGTGTGCCATGGCGCCGAAGATTTTTTTGTTCCTGAAGACGAGATAAAGTCCTTTGAGAAGGAAATGAAGGAGACCAACGCTGATTGGCAGATGATTTACTACGCCGACGCTGTCCACTCTTTTACCGAACCTTCGGCCGGAAACGATAAATCGACAGGCGTTGCCTATAATGAAAAGGCGGCCAAACGTTCATGGGAACACATGAAATTATTCTTTGAAGAAATCCTGAAATAAAATGAAGCATCGCCTGCGGGCCGATAAGACCTGCCTGAATTGCCGGCGGGTTGTTCCCGAACGATTTTGTACGCACTGCGGACAGGAAAACGTCCAGCCGAGAAAACCTTTTTACTATCTGTTTACTCATTTTGTCGAAGACCTCGTCCATTATGACAGTTCGTTTTACAAGACGGTAAAATCGTTGCTTTTCAGGCCTGGCGGGCTAACCCTTGAATATCTGTCAGGCCGCCGCAAGACGTATGTACCTCCGGTTAAACTCTACATTTTTATAAACTTTGTCACCTTTTTCATGGTGAGTTTGTTTTATGCCGGGCAAAATTCAGATGAAGACCGCGCCCCGGTTGTTGCCAAGTCCTCCACGGCAAACCTCAATGACACCCTTGCACGAAAGCACACGCCTGCGGCACTGCGGCTTGGAGATTACCGGTCACTCCGCGAAATGGATTCGGTTGAGGCGCTTAAACCCGAAGCCCAGCGGATGACGGGCCTGAAGTATTGGTACACCCGCAAAGTGGCACGTGCCCAGGAAAAATATACCGTCGAGCAGCTTCAGGAGCGCTTTTATGAGAAGTTCATGGCAACCGTCCCAAAGGCAATTTTTCTTTATTTGCCTGTGTTTGCCTTTGTGTTATGGGTATTCCAAAGTAAAAAGCGATGGTTGTATTATGATCACGGGGTTTTCACCCTGCACTATTTTTCCTTTTTGCTGCTCACATTTTCCATTCTCGCCACGGTTGAGGAACTCACTGACTTTAGTGACTTGATCAGTGACTGGATGTGGCTGCCCTGGGTGTTGCTTTTGGGGTACTGGGTGTTTTATTTTTTCCGGGCACACCGGCGCGTTTACCGCGAATCCAAACTGGTCTCGCGCACCAAATCCCTGGCAATGTTCGTGGTTAATTTATCCTTAATTGTAATTTTTATTGTGGGAGTACTGTTATATTCGGCAATAATCTTAGACTAATGTTGTTCAACCAACAAGTTCAACCTCTTAAAACAATGCATTTTATGAAGAACCGCCTGATTTTATTGCTGGCTGCCGCCGTCATCGGAACGGGTTGCACGGCCCAAAAACAAAAACCTGCTGCCGATGCGGCCACCTACGTTCCCACCATCACGGCTGCCGAGCTGAGCAAACACCTCCACATTATCGCATCGGATGAAATGCAGGGCCGAAACACCGGTGAACCCGGCCAAAAACTCGCGGGCGAATATCTTATCGCACAGTATAAAAAAGATGGCATTCCGCATCCGCCCACGGCAAAAGATTACTTTCAGCCTATTCCCGCGTCCTATTTTGTCAGGCCGTTTTCACCTAAACTCGGCGATTCCGAAAACATTTGGGCCTATATTGAGGGTTCGGACAAAAAAGACGAAGTTGTGGTAATCACCGCCCATTATGACCACGTCGGGATGAAAAATGGCGAGATTTACAACGGCGCCGACGACGATGGTTCGGGTACGGTCGCATTGCTTGAAATAGCCCAGGCTTTCCATCAGGCCAAAATAAATGGCAATGGCCCGCGGCGGTCGATCCTGATTTTGCACGTAACCGGTGAAGAACACGGGCTGCATGGTTCACGATTCTATTCTGAAAACCCCTTGTTTCCCCTTCAAAATACCGTGGCAAACATCAATATTGATATGATCGGACGTCGCGACACCTTCCATCCGGACACCAACAATTATGTATATGTGATTGGTTCCGACAGGTTATCGACAGACCTTCACAACATTACCGAGGCTGCCAACGCCCGGCATACGAACCTGGTCCTTGATTACAAGTACAATGACATCAATGACCCGCAGCGTTTTTATTACCGGTCTGACCACTACAATTTTGCCAAGAACGGGATTCCGTCAGTGTTCCTTTTTAACGGTATACACGAAGATTACCACAAACCCGGAGATGACCCGGAAAAAATAGAGTACGACGCTCTGGAAAAGCGCACCCGCCTTGCTTTCGCGATCGCATGGGAAATTGCCAACCGCGATCAAAGGCTTGTGGTGGACAAAGACGGGAAATAAAGGTTAGTTGCTGCCGGTGGAGTGGTTCAGCGACGGGTTACGGCTGTCAATAATC
>JAEZGB010000057.1 GCA_023437485.1 Bacteroidota bacterium | reverse complement strand
AAATAGCCGAGAATCAGCGGTTGCTGAAATCTGTGCAGTCAAAGGAAAAATCAGTTACTACTGAGTTGATCTTGCAAAAAAACAAAATTAAGCTTAAGGAAAACCTGATCAGCACCACTGAGCGTCAAACCAAATTACTTAACAACGATATTTACCTCAATCAAGTTCAGATCAATAAGCTGAACCGTGATCTTGAAGATCTTCGGGCCGATTACGCCGAAATGATCCGCAAGTCATACAAAAGCCGCAGCGAGCAGAGCCGGGCGATGTTTTTGTTGTCATCGCAAAATTTCCTGCAGGCCTACAAACGGGCGCAATACATGAAGCAGTACGCCAGTTATCGGAAGTCGCAAGGTGTCGAAATCCAATCCAAGACACGGCAACTGGAAGTTTTCAATCAAAAATTGAATGCTCAAAAAGCCGAGAAGCAGAAGCTTTTGGCCGAAAACCAGCGCGAAAAGGAAGAACTGGAAAAGGAGAAAAAGGAACAGGAAAAAATAGTTCAGGAAATCAGGCGCAACAAAAAGCAGATTACCGCCGAGATTACCAAGAAGCAACGTGAATCAAAGGCGATCGATCGGCAAATTGACAAGCTGATCCGCGACGCAATTGCCGCCGCAAACCGCAAAACCGAAGCCGCTGCGAAAGCCAATCCCTCCAAATCTTCCAGTGCGGCGAAAAAAGCCACCGCATCACCTGCAAAGATTGTTTTGACTCCCGAAGGAAAGGTGATTTCCGACAACTTCAAGGCAAACAAGGGCCGTTTGCCCTGGCCGGTTGAAAAAGGAGTCGTGACTTTGGGTTATGGCGATCAGCCGCATCCTGTACACCGTTCCCTGGTTGTCCATAACAGCGGCGTCGAGATCACCACCGAAGCAGGTTCCAATGCACGCGCCGTATTTGGAGGCGAGGTTACCAGCGTGATCGTGCTGTCGCCGGTTAACAAAGCTGTAATGATCCAACACGGGGATTTCTTTACCGTTTATCAAAACCTTAGCAGTGTAAGTGTGAGCAAAGGCGATCAGGTTCGGATCAACCAAAATATCGGGCAAATCCGGACCAACGGCGATACCGGGAAAACCGTAATCAAATTCATGATTTCACAAAATACCACCTACGTTAACCCTCAATCCTGGCTGGCAGGAATGTAAATGCTTGCAGGTTTAGATTTTTGTTAACTATACAAACAGCGCCCGAAGTTCAGTGGCATCTATGGGTTTCATTTTTCCCGCCAGTACAAGGCTGAGTTGCTTTCGACGCAGGGCAGCGTCAAACCGTTCCTTTTCCAGATCGGTCTCAGGGGTAATTGGAGGCACTTCTACCGGCCGGCCAGTGTCGTCAACGGCTACAAATGTGTAAATTGCCTCATTGGCTTTGGTGCGCGAACCGGATTCGCGGTCCTCAATCCAGACGTCAATGAATATTTCCATCGAGCTTTTAAAACTCCGCGAAACTTTTGCCTCAATGGTCACAACGCTTCCCAAGGGAATCGAACGGTTAAATGCCACGTGGTTTACCGATGCGGTTACCGCAATACGCCGCGAATGCCTGCGGGCCGTGATGCTTGCAGCGCGATCCATCCTGGCAAGGAGTTCGCCACCAAAGAGGTTGTTTAAAGGATTGGTTTCACTGGGAAGGACAAGATCAGTGAGAGTAGTAAGCGATTCTGAAGGAGTTCTGGCGTGCATTTGATTTTTATTTCAAAGTTCAATAAAAAATCCCGCAAAAACGGGATGATTTAAAGTTCTTTTATGAGCAACCAAGCGTCTGGATTATGCGTTCGCTTGATTTTTGACATCGCCTGATAGGCATCTTTATAGGTGGGGAAACTTCCGTAAAGAACGGGATGCAGTCCGTGATTATTGGGTTCAAGCCTGCGCGATTTGAATCCCAGCTTATTAAGTTGCATTTGGGCCTTTTCGGCGTTAGACTCAAGCCTGAAAGCTCCTGCGACCACGTGGTAGGGCATCTTCTCATCCTTGATGGAGAGCGTTACGGCAGGGATTGGGTTGTCAATAACAAATGTGGCTTCCTGAATTTTTTGCTGAACATCCTGTTGCACCTGTTGTTGGACCAAAAGTGTTTCCTCGGCAATTTTGTCGTTGTATTGCCGAACACCGAAAACACTTGCTACGGCAAGGCCAATGACCAACACCGCGGTATACTTCCAAACATGCGAAGTGGATCGCTCCTCGGGCGTCAAAACAATCCGCGCCCTTTCTTCAAGGACCTCGACCTGTTTTTTGTATACCTCCCGTTTGATCGCCGGCGAAACAAATGAACTCAACCCGAAAGAATCAGTCAGGTAGTTCAGGTTTTCATAAGGCGTGAACACCATTCCCCCCGAAGAATTGAGCGCAATTTCGCCTACATTCTTCAGTATAAATTTTTCGTTCAGTGTAAGGATATTGGTCCAGATTGACACCTCGCTCTTAATATCTTCGAGCGCGTCTTCATAACTTTTGCCTTCGGTTTGGGCCACGTGCTGCGCGAGCAATCCGTCATTGTTTTTGAGCAATCCGTTAAAGGAAATCAGTTTTTTGGGCGGATAAAAGGCGTTGGAAGCTTCGTCCAGATGGGCGGGTTGTGATTCCGAGAGGAATGCCCCGAAACCCGGCACCGTGACGCAGGGATACCGGTAAAGCAGCTGCGAAATATACTGTTCGATCTTCATATGGGCAAAGTTATGGATTGGCGCCGCGCAGCGAAATTTTATCAACAATTTTTATCAACAATCCGGCTAAAATTTTATACATTTCAGGCTCAATATTTTATATGCGCCATACAGAATTATTCTACGTACTCGCTTTGCGGATGGCCGAAGGCATCGGCGATGTTACCGCAAAAAAACTCATTTCACGCTTTGGAAGCGCCCGTGAGGCATTCAGGGCAACGGCTCGCGAACTGCGGTCTGCAGGCCTTTCCACAAGCCAGATTTCCGCTTTTCGGAACGCGCCATTCCAGCGTGCGGAACGGGAAATCGACTTCCTTTCCAAACACAATATCGATGCGGTTAGCATTGCTGATGAAAACTATCCCTTCAGGCTGCGGCACATTCCCGATTCGCCATTGGTTGTCTTTACCAAGGGCAAGGTTGATCTGTATGGCCGGAAGGTAATCAGCATCGTCGGAACCCGAAACATCACGCCATCGGGTGCTGCGTTTTGCTCCGAGCTCATCTGTGATCTTGTCCCGTTGGATCCGGTAATCGTCAGCGGATTGGCTTATGGTGCCGATATCGTGGCGCATCAGGCGGCGGTAGATTGCGGATTGCAGACCATTGCCGTGGTGGCCCATGGATTGGACCAGATTTACCCCCGGCGCCATGCCTCCTTCGTCAAAACCATGCTGGAATCAGGGGGCGGGCTGCTCACCGAATTCACCAGCGGAACCGAGCCCGTTCGCGAAAATTTTGTTCGTCGCAACCGTATCGTGGCAGGGCTTAGCGAGGCCACCATTGTGATCGAATCGGCTGAAAAAGGCGGTTCGCTGATCACGGCCAACCTCGCCAATGACTATAACCGAGAAGTGTTCGCGGTCCCGGGAAGGCCCACCGATGTACTGGCTGCAGGATGCAATAACCTGATCAAAACACAGAAAGCACACCTGATTACTTCGGCAGCCGATCTCATTTATA
The DNA here is from genome assembly GCA_023437485.1 of Bacteroidota bacterium. Lineage (GTDB taxonomy): Bacteria > Bacteroidota > Bacteroidia > Flavobacteriales > Flavobacteriaceae > Flavobacterium. The sequence goes on along the minus strand of JAEZGB010000057.1, from coordinate 18,246 downwards.
ATCTGGGCTGGGAAACACGTCCGAAAGCGGTTCAAAAACAACTCTTTATTGAGCTGGACCAGCCCGAACAAAAGATTTACGACTATCTTTTTCAGAATGGCCGCGAAGTGATTGACGTTATTGCGATCGATTGCGGGCTGCCCGTATATGAACTCTCGCCAACGCTGCTAAATATGGAACTCAAAGGGGCAGTCAGGGCCCTGCCCGGTAAAATTTACGAAGCGGTTTAACGGTACCCCAGCTTTTGCCTCACGCGCGTGAGGACTTTGTTTGCGGTTTGCGCGGCCTTTGCGGCACCGGCCAGCAAGAGCGCTTCAACCTGTTCGGGATGCGCCATGAAATACTGGTAACGGGCACGTTCGGTTTCAAATCGGGTCAACATTAATTCAAAGAGTGCCTGTTTGGCATGGCCGTAACCAAAATCGCGGGCCGGGTTGCGGTATTTCTCACGCATCAGGTTTTGTTGGCCCTCATCGGCAAGCAGCCTGTAAAGCGCAAACACCTTGCAGGTTTCGGGGTCTTTGGGTTCTTCAAGCGGGGTGCTGTCGGTTTCGATTGACATGATTTGCTTGCGCAGGGTTTTGTCATCGACAAAAATATTGATGATGTTGCCACGTGATTTGCTCATCTTGTGGCCATCGGTCCCAGGAATCAGCATCGTGTCTTCGCCAACTTTTGCCTCGGGAAGAACAAAGGTTTCGCCCATTTGGTGGTTAAACCGCGAAGCGACATCACGGGTAATCTCAATGTGTTGCAGCTGATCTTTACCCACGGGCACAAAATCCACATCGTATAGCAAAATATCGGCGGCCATCAGCATTGGGTAACTGAACAGCCCCGCATTGACATCTTCCAGGCGATCGGCCTTATCCTTGAACGAGTGCGCCAGGGTGAGCCGCTGGAAGGGGAAAAAGCAGCTCAGGTACCAAGCGAGTTCGGCGGTTTGCGCAACATCTGATTGGCGGTAAAACACAACTTTGTCAGTGTCCAATCCGCAGGCCAGCCATGCAGCGGCGGTGCTCAGGGTGTTGTTTTTGAGTGTTTCGGCATTTTTGATCTGCGTGGCCGAATGCAGGTCGGCGATAAAAAGGAATGATTCATTTCCCGGCAGGGTGGATATATTGATGGCCGGAATGATCGCGCCAAGCAAATTTCCAAGATGTGGCGTTCCGGTACTTTGAATTCCAGTAAGTATTTTGGCCATGGTAGCTGTTTGGCGCAAAGTTAAGCGTTATTATGATATTCTTATGCGTACTTTTGGCCGCATGAGAGGGCTGAAAATTGTTTTTTGGGTGCTTTGGCGCGTGTGGTTTTACGTGTTGGTCACGGTTCCCATTATTATCATGTTCCCATTTTTATTAGTTTCCATCCTGCGTGAAAAATGGTATCCGTACTTTTTTATCATGGCACGGATCTGGGCAAAATTCATCCTCCTGGGAATGGGTTTTCGCTACAGCGCGATTGCCGATCAGGTCCCCGTTCGCGGTAAAAGCTACATGTTTATTGCCAACCATACCTCGATGGCCGATATCATGCTGATGCTGGCTATTATCAGGAACCCATTTGTTTTTGTGGGCAAAAAAGAGCTGGGCAAGATTCCCCTTTTTGGATTTTTTTACAAGCGGACCTGTATTATGGTGGACCGTAGCAGCTCCAAAAGCCGAATGGAGGTCTTCCGCCGGGCGCAGCGCAGGCTGGAACAGGGGCTAAGTATCTGCATTTTCCCTGAGGGCGGTGTTCCCGAAGATCTGTCCATTTTGCTCGACGAATTTAAGGACGGCGCCTTCAGGCTCGCGGTGGAGCATCAGATTCCCGTCGTCCCGATTACCTTTCCCGATAACAAAAAGAGGTTTTCCTACAATTTTTTGAGCGGAAGCCCAGGGCGTATGCGGGCCCGAATCCACGAGTTCATTTATACCGACGGGCTTGTGGCCGATGATAAAAAAACGATACGCGAAATTCGCGAACATGCCCGTAAGGTGATATTGCAGGGCCTTCGTGAATTCGGAAAATAAAAAAGCGCCCAAACAAGGACGCTTTTTCAAGCTGCGGAACAGCCATTTAACCTAACTAAAGCAAAACCAACTAAACTTAAAAACGATAATTCAGCCCTGTATAAATTCCCACAAAGAAAGGTTGAAAGTTACCTGCTTCATTGGTGAAAGTATTGAGCTGATATTTGACGATGGGCTCCAGTTTGAACTGTAGTGACTTCAGGAAATCATACCGGATCCCTAGCCCCAGGTTGGTCGAGAAGTGCATCTGGTTCAAATTATTGGCCTCGCCGATGGTCATGTTCATTCCGGTGCCTTCAATTGACACATCATTCTGATTCAGGAAAAGCGTACTTAGCCCGCCTATCACTGAAACACCGAAACGCTTTTGAATGATTTGATATGACATTTCAAGTGGAACCTCAATATAACCGATCCGTTGGTTTAATGTCCCGCTGTATCGCCTGTCGGCCTTCCCTGTTGCTGAAGCTGTCATCATTCCCGGATTCATCTCAACCTGGATCAAGGAACCCGGAAGGTTGGTCCTGACATTTTGGAGCTGCCGTGCATTCGCGCTTTGGGTAAAATAAATGTCGGTTGTGGCATATTCAAGCGCTAATGCGTTTACCCCTGAGCGCAGGCTCAATCGTTTGCTGAGCGCGTATTGTACGCCTGCGCCATAGGAAACACTGGTCTTGTATGATTTATTGGCTCCGTCAAGCCGGGAGTCAATGGGTGATCCGTCAGAAGCTGAACTAAAATAAATAGGGGCAACATTAGAGGTAATTTGCCACCTATTTAAATTAGCATCAGAGGTAACCTTCTTTTCTTTTTCGCTTTCTTTTAGCAATTCTTCCAGCGCATTAGGTTCGGCGGCAGCAACAACCGCCGAATCTATTTTAACCGACGCGTCCTGTACGGCAATCGCACTTTCTGGCTCCTGTACCGACAGGACACGTTCGGGACCGGCCTGGTTGTCCGGACTGATATTTTGAGGCGTTTCCGTAACCGCGATCTGCGGATCCTGGTCAGGAATACCCTGCGTTTTTTCGATATTTGATTCCCAGGTTTCAATTTTGGTCTTATTATCGGTGCGTTTTTGTTCCGATACGACCACGGCGCCGGCGTTTTTACCTTCACGACCGGGCTTAACATCGCGTTTATCGGAGGTAGCGACCGGGTTCCTGTTCATCTTCGGTGTCAAAATGGACTCTTTGGTTCCATTATCTCCGTTTTGGTCAACTGACTCTCCATGGCTTTCCCGCGCTCCGTCGCCGGCAACAATGGCTTCACTTCTCGTGAAATTCCCTTCGCCGGTTGATGACGACCCGCGCATCGGCAGTCTTTCAGAATCCGATTCAACGACGCCTTCAATCAATGAACCCGGTGAAGGGGTAACTGGCGATAGTCCCGGAGTTGCCGGCTTTGCCACTGGAGCGGATTTTCCCGGAGCCGATACCACGCGGTTTCGATTTTCTGGATCGCCGGCCCACAGCATCCATATGGCTAATCCCACCAGCAACAGGGCGGCCACTCCCGATAGTTTCCACCAAATTGGGATGACCCTGCGTTTTTTCTTTTTTTTGAGCCTCTCTTCAATCCTGTCCCAAACCACCTCGGGCGGATTTGCCTCGAAGTCGCGGAACTTTTCCTGAAAGAGCCTGTCAATATTTTTCCTTTCCATCATTTCGCCGACGATATTTTATTCGACGCGCTGTAATTGTCAATCTTTTCTTTTAAAATCATCCTCGCGCGGGCAAGGTTTGATTTTGAAGTGCCGGAGGTTATCCCCAGCATTTCGGCTATCTCCTTGTGAGGATAACCGTCAATCACGTACAGGTTAAAAACCAGCCTGTACCGGTCAGGCAATTCCTGGATTATCTTGAGCAGGAATTCCATCGGAACCTGTTCATCGTCCAGTTCTACCTCAATTTCTTCGGGGAAATTTTCGTGGATTAGCTCCAGGAAATTTTGGCCCCTGTACTGTTGCAGCACATTGTTAATCATTACCCGTTTTGCCCAACCTTCAAAAGACCCTTTAAAATTGAACTGTCCGATCTTTTTGAAAATGAGCAGGAAACCGTCCTGCAAATGGTCTTCAGCTTCCGCATAATTGCGCGAATACTTCAAGCAAACCGCAAACAACTTAGATGAAAATAATCTATATAATTGTCCTTGAGCCCGTGTATCATTGTTCTTGCAATCGTTAATGAGCTTGTCTAAACTCAACGCGGAATCTTTAAATATTACGGCACTATCGCTTCCCTTTCAATATACGTATCGACTCCCTGGGCATCGCGGCTGTTCCAAAACCGAAACAAATAAGTTCCCGGAGCAGTTGGCGTAAAACTGTACGGAATCTGATAAACGGTTTCGTCTGCCTCGCAATTGTTATCGTTCATTTTTACAAACCGGACCGCCACATTTTTTGTAAATTGAGTGCCATCGGCATAAAAACCATTGAAAATATAACAATCCGACGGCCTTTTGTACTTGATCATAATATGCGACGTGCTGTCAACTTTGTACGCGCTGGCCATGGTTACATCTTCAATGGTCGAGGCGAATGTTTGCGTCCCTGGGTCATCGCTCACGCTGCATGAAACCATCATGGCCGCCGCAAAAACGAGCGAAAATATCTTCATCATCATCAATTAAAAATTTCTACGCATGGACAAGATACGAATATGTGCAAAAGGTTGCGTGGGGATAAAAAAATAGCTGCGTTAAGCAGCTATTTTTTGTCGAACGACAAACGTCGAACGAAGTTCCAAGATGATAATCGTTAGCCGAAATGCCCCAACGAACTTGTCATTCGTCATTTGTCATTGGACATTGGACATCAAAGTGTCTCCTTGATCTTCGCCTTGATTTTTTGCTCGAGTTCGTCGGCAAGTTCGGGATTGTCCTTGATCATGACCTTGACGGCGTCGCGGCCTTGTCCGATCTTGGTATCGCCATAGCTAAACCAGCTTCCTGACTTGCGGATGATTTCAAATTCAACGGCCAGGTCCAGAATCTCACCGGTCTTGGAAACGCCCTCGCCGTACATGATGTCGAATTCTGCGGTCTTGAACGGTGGCGCGACCTTGTTCTTTACAACTTTGACCTTTGTGCGGTTTCCGATGACGTTGTCGCCGTCCTTTATTTGCGATGAGCGGCGTATGTCAAGGCGAACCGAGGCGTAAAACTTAAGCGCGTTACCACCGGTTGTGGTCTCAGGATTGCCGAACATCACCCCAATTTTTTCCCGAAGCTGGTTGATGAAAAACACGGTACAATTGGTCTTACTGATGGTTGCCGTGAGTTTCCTGAGTGCCTGTGACATCAACCGGGCGTGAAGCCCCATTTTGGAGTCGCCCATTTCACCTTCAATCTCGCTTTTGGGTGTCAGTGCAGCTACCGAGTCGATAACCACGATGTCAATCGCGCCGGAGCGTATCAGGTTTTCGGCGATTTCAAGCGCCTGCTCGCCATTGTCGGGTTGAGAGATGATCAGGTCTTCTATATTGACGTCGAGTTTTTGCGCGTAATTGCGGTCAAAGGCGTGCTCGGCATCGATAAAGGCCGCGATACCGCCCGCTTTTTGTGCCTCGGCGATCGCGTGAAGCGTCAGGGTTGTCTTACCCGATGATTCCGGGCCGTAAATTTCAATGATCCGCCCCTTTGGATAACCGTTGACACCGAGTGCGAGGTCCAGCCCCAGCGATCCGGATGAAATCGTTTCTACTTCTTCCACCGCCTGGTCTCCCATTTTCATGACCGTTCCCTTGCCGTAAGTTTTGTCCAGCTTGTCCAGCGTGAGCTGCAACGCCTTGAGTTTTGCTTCTTTCTCTGAATTCATTTTCTTGATTTTAACAGCCGGATTGGCTGGCGTAAAAATACCTTTTTTCATACACAAACTTAGTATTGTTGATAAAATTCGGGGTACGGTTTTCCCGCCGCTAATCTTAAATTCCCGCTACATTTGAGGCCGTACCAATCACAGGATTCCGAATAAATTTTAGTAATTTTGACCGGTAATTTTCTGCCCGCATGCAAAAGATCATTTCGGTGCCCGTATCGGCGGTTTATTATTTGTTCTTTGGACTTTGCCTGGTCGTGTTTCATCCGGTTCAGGTAATTTGTTTGAAACTGTTCGGCTACCAGGCGCACAAGAAAAGCGTCGATTACCTGAACTTCTGCCTGCTGCGTTGCACGCATCTGCTGGGGACGACGTACTCCTTCAGGAATCGCGAACTCGTGCCAAAGGATGTTCCGCTAATCATCGTTGCCAATCACCAGAGCCTTTACGATATCATCGCGATCATCTGGTTCATGCGCCGCTGGCATCCAAAGTTTGTCAGTAAGAAGGAGTTGGGCAAGGGAATTCCCAGCGTTTCGTACAATCTGAGGCACGGCGGTTCCGTTTTGATTGACAGGAAGGATCCCAAGCAGGCGATTCCGGTAATCAAATCGCTGTCCGAGTACATTCAGGCCAATACGCGTTCGGCGGTGATTTTTCCCGAAGGCACGCGCAGCAAAACCGGAAGACCAAAGGAGTTTGCGCAAAGTGGATTGAAGATATTATGTAAATATGCGCCATCGGCGTACGTGGTTCCGGTCACGATCAATAATTCATGGAAAATGGTCCGCTACGGATTTTTTCCGCTCGGGCTTGGCAACAGGCTTGAATTTATTGTTCATGAACCCATTGCGGTGAGCTCGATGCCGTTTGACGAACTATTTGAAAAGACCCAGCGGGCGGTCGTCGGCCCCATAAAATAAGGATTATGTCACAGCACAATATAAGATTGGAAGTAATGAAATTCCTCGAAAAGAACATCGGGGAGTTTGTCGATGAATACCTGATCCCGGTTGAAAAAATCTGGCAGCCCACAGACTTCTTGCCGGACAGCCAAAACGAAGGGTTTTACGATGAAGTAAAGGAGCTGCGCGAGCTGGCCAAGGACCTTCCGTATGATTTCTGGATCGTTCTCATTGGCGACACCATTACTGAGGAAGCACTTCCCACCTATGAATCCTGGCTTATGGATGTTGAGGGCGTTGATCAGATTGAAGACAACGGCTGGTCAAAATGGGTGCGCAACTGGACCGCCGAAGAAAACCGCCATGGCGACCTGCTCAACAAATACCTTTATCTGTCGGGCCGCGTCAACATGCGCGAGGTCGAGATCACCACGCAACACCTTTTGGCCGACGGTTTTGACATCGGCACGGGGCGCGATCCGTACAAAAACTTTGTCTACACCAGTTTCCAGGAACTGGCCACTTATATTTCCCACAACCGCGTATCGCAGCTCGCCCGAAATTACGGCGAGAAGAAACTTTCAAAAATGTGCCGGATGATTGCCGGCGACGAGATGCGCCATCACCACGCCTACAGCGAATTTGTCCACAGGATTTTCCAGGTTGATCCAAGCGAAATGATGCTGGCCTTCCAGTACATGATGAAGCGAAAGATCGTGATGCCGGCCCAATTCCTGCGTCAGTCAGGCGAAAAGATTTCGGCGGCGTTTGAGCATTTTTCTGATTCGGCACAACGCATCGGGGTTTATACGGCGCAGGATTATGTCGATATCATGGAAAAACTCATCGCGCGATGGGAAATTGACAAGATCAGCAACCTGACCGACGAAGCCGAGAAAGCCCGCGACTTTTTGATGAAATTGCCGGCGAGGATGGCCAGAATCTCCGAAAGGCTGATCATCCCGCAGGAATCGCATATTTTCAAGTGGGTTGAACCGGCGAAGCTGGGTTAATGGATATCATTTCAAGTACCGAAGCATTCGTGCGTCAGCAACTTGCCGGCGCCGAAGCGGGTCACGACTGGTTCCATACTGACCGGGTACGCCGCAACGCCTTGCTCATTGCACGATCTGAAAACTGCGACAAGCTCATTGTCGAACTTGCAGCACTGCTTCACGATATTGCCGACAGCAAATTTACCGGAGGCGATGAAACCGTAGGGCCGAGACTCGCGCGGGAATTCCTCGATAGTCATTCGATTTCCCGGGAGGTTGTGGACCATGTGGTTGCCATCATTGAAAACATTTCCTTTAAAGGCGGAAACTTCGACCGTAAATTCTCCTCCATTGAACTGGACATCGTCCAGGACGCCGACCGGCTCGATGCCATCGGGGCCATCGGAATCGCCCGCGCTTTTCACTACGGAGGTTATAAAAATCGCGCGCTTTATGATCCGGAGATACCGCCGCAACTGGCCATGACGCGCGAACAGTACAAAAGTTCAGCTTCGCCCACGCTAAACCATTTTTACGAGAAACTTTTCCTGCTTCGCGGCAGAATGAATACTGCAACAGGCCGTAAACTCGCCGAACACCGCCATCAGGTCCTCCAGACTTTTGTCGATGAATTCCTGGCCGAATGGAATGGCGGGAAATAGACAACAAAAAACCCGCACATGGCGGGCCTGGATTATTTTCCTGAGAATTCCGGCTTTCGTTTTTCCAGAAACGCCGTTGTGCCTTCCCTGAAATCTTCGGTCCCGAAACAATACCCAAATGCGGTAATCTCGGTCTTGAAACCGTCAGCGCCGCGAAAGCCCGCATTCACGGCCTTGATGGCCCGGCCAATTGCCACGGGTGAATTACGCATGATTTTGTTTGCAATGCCTTTGCAATGGTCCAGAAGTTCGGCCTGAGGAACCACTTTGTTTACCAGCCCGTTTTGGGCGGCTTCGGCAGCAGTCATCATTCCGGCGGTCATAATCATTTCCATGGCACGCCCCTTACCGATGAGCTCTGGCAAGCGCTGGGTTCCACCGTATCCCGGGATAACCCCAAGGGAAACTTCGGGCAGCCCCATTTTTGCATTTTCGGAAGCAATCCGGAAATGGCAGGACATGGCAAGCTCCAGTCCTCCGCCAAGGGCAAAACCGTTTACCGCGGCAATTACCGGAGTCCGAAGGTTTTCAATATAATCAAACAGCAATTCCTGCCCTTCGGCGGCGAGTTGAGCGCCCTCTTCCACTGAAAAATCGGCAAATTCCGAGATATCGGCACCCGCCACAAAAGCTTTTTCGCCACTGCCGGTCAGGATGATAACGCGCACCTGCGAATCAGCCTCCAATTCCCTGAAAGCCTGGTTCAATTCGCGAATAGTGGCCTTGTTTAACGCATTGAGCTTTTCAGGGCGGTTAATTTTTAGCAGCGCGAGGTTGTCCTGAATTTCGAGCAGTATATTTTGATAGGTTGCTGTTTCCATTGTTTAGGTGTTGATTATGGGCAACGAAACTGTAAAAGTGGTACCGCTGCCGGGTTGGCTTTCAAAAGTAATGGTTCCTTTATAATTTTCGATGATATTTTTTATGATTCCCAATCCAAGGCCCATTCCGCTGGATTTGGTGGTGAACTTGGGTTCAAAGATATGCGAACTGTTCCGGGGATCGATTCCGCTACCGTTGTCGGCCACGCTGATCAGCACGTTTGAGCCTTCTCTCCTGATGGAAACTACCACCGACTTTTCCGGCTGGTCCTCGGGGATGGCCTGGATCGCGTTTTTGACAAGGTTGGTAATCACGCGAATAAGTTGGGTCCGGTCCATTTTGGAAACGATCACTTTTTCCGAACTTTCAAACCGGATAAAATCTTCGTTGAAAATATCCAGAGCCAGGTCAACCACGCTCACCACGTTAAGGTTCTCATTTTGCTGTGCGGGCATGGACGCAAAGTTGGAAAATGCCGATGCCACGGCGCTCATCGTATCAATCTGTTGAATCAATGTGCTGGAAAAATCATTGAGTTTTTGCTTCAGGTCAGGGTCGTCGGGATCAAATTTTCGCTGGAAGCTCTGTACCGTAAGGCGCATTGGCGTGAGCGGGTTCTTGATCTCGTGCGCCACTTGTTTGGCCATTTCCCGCCAGGCTTCTTCGCGCTGGCTTTGGGCCAGTTTCGCCGCGCTTTCTTCGAGTTGGTCCACCATCTGATTGTAGGCACTGATGAGCAAATTGATTTCCTTGCTGTTGGCCCTGAGCACGATTTTTTCGTTTTTTTGGGTCAGGCTGGTTTCATTGATTTTATCGGAAATGGTTTTGAGCGATTGAGTGATGTAGGTTGACAGAAAATAAGCCAGCGCAAAGGCAATTACCAGCATAAATGTATACACCTGTCCCAGGCGGATCAGGAAGTTGCGCAACTCGGTTTCATAAAACCCGTCGTCTTCAACATAAGGCAAATTCAGGATACCCAGCGGCTTAAATTTGTTGTCTTTTATCTGACTGAAAGACGAGCGGTTCTTTTTTCCCTCAATATTCTGAATGTCCACGTATCGCTTTTCAATTGAGCTTTGCACCAGCTTGAGTACGTACGGCTTGATGGGCGGGGCAACCGAATCAATTGAGAACGAAGCCTTTGATGATTTGAGCAATTTTCCGTCCAAGGCGTAAATATTGATCTCGAGGTTGTGGATGTCGGCCAGTTCATAAATCCGGTCCTTGAAGATCAGCGGCAAATTTTCTTCGGTTAGCGGATAAGTGGTGGTGCTAAGGATGTAATTGATATGTTCCTTGATGGCGTTTTCCTTGCTTTCCAACCGCTCCTGATGGTACTCTTTTGCCTCGTTCCGGAATTGAATGATTGAGATCGACGCAAGCAAAACGGAAGCGATCAGAATCAGAACAATCATCGAGAGGAAAATCCGGATCCGCAGCGAAAGCATCGATATGTTGAACGTACCGCCTTTCATGTTCCGTTGCGCTGGCGGATGGTTTTATAAAATTTGAACCCGGCCATAATCAGCAGTGAAAAGGCGATGATCCCTACCACGCCGTAAATCCAGTTGATCGCATTCTTAAGGATCACCAAAAACACAACGGCAAAGAGGATGATGGTTGATCCCTCGTTCCAAAGCCGCATGCCGTTTCCCGAATAGATGATGTTTCCGCGCTGCAGATTGCTGAAGATGACTTGGCAGCGCCACTGGTAAAGGTATAGCAGGAAAACAAAGGCGAGCTTGACGTGCATCCAGGGCTGGGAAAGCCAAATTTGGCCCGTATCGGTGAAAAACAGCATCCAGAACGCAAAAATGCTGGTAATGATAGCCGATGGCCAGGTGATGATGTACCAAAGCCGGTAGGACATGATCTTATATTGCTCAGACAATATTTCGCGGGCCGGCGATTCCTTTGTGTGGGCCTCGATTTGATAAACAAACAGCCGAACGATATAAAAAAGTCCCGCAAACCAGGTCACGACAAAAATCAGGTGGAGCGATTTGAGGTAATTGTAGAGTTCCATCAGCTTTTTTTAAGGGTGGTCCTGAAAGCCTTTGCCAAAAAACCGGCCGTTACAGCGGTGGCAAGAATGTCGGCGATGGGGAAGGACACCCATATTCCAAAAATACCAAAATATTCGGGCAAAATCAGGACCAGCGGAATCAGGAAAAACCCCTGTTTGGTCAGCGTGAGCATTAAAGCCCGTTTTGCCTGGCCGGCCGCCTGAAAGTACGCCGCGCCGATGAGTTGGAGCGCAATCACGGGCGAGGCCGCAAAAACCCACCGCATCGCATTGGGCGCATCCCGCAAAACGGCCGGGTCGCTGGAAAAGATGCTTACAATTTCATAGGCGAAAATCAGAATCAGTACATAAATCACAATCGCCAGGCCGCCAGCATATTTAATTGACACGACGATAGATTCGCGTACCCGCTGGATTTTTTTCGCTCCGAAATTATATCCGGCAACCGGAAGGAAACCTTCGGTAATGCCGTTCACTGGGAATAGCGCGAACATCAGCATCCTGGAAATGATGCCGTAAATAGTTACCCCGTGCTCGCCTCCATGTGCAAAAAGGCTGTTGTTCAAGATTCCCGAAAGCACGGTGATGACGCTTTGCCTTGCGAAGGTTGTAAAACTCAGCGCCGAGATCTCGCGGGTTATCTGCCATTTGGGGGCAAAATGTTCCAGGGAGGGCCTTAAATCACTTTTAAAAAAGTGGAACAGTACAAATGTAAATGACGCCGTAATGGAAACCGCCGTGGCCAATCCGGCTCCCAGCAGCCCCCATTCAAGGGCATAAATAAACAGGAAGTCGAAGGCAATATTGCTAAAGGAGGCAATCATCACTGCCTGCATGGCCACCTTTGGTTTGCCCTCGGCACGAATCACGCTGTTGGCCATCGAGGCAAGTGCCTGCAATGGCGCCACCGCGATTACCGGATAAAGGTATTCCAATGCGGGTTTGGTGATCCCGCCCTTGGCCCCAAACAGGATCAGGGCCTTTTCAGGCATGAACAGGATCAAGGCGCAGAACACCGCCGATAACAATGCTGTCAGCATGATTTGGTGGGCAAAGGCCTGTTTCGCCTTTTGATGATGGCCCGCGCCCAAGGCCCGTGAAACCACGGAGCTTCCGCCTATGCCCAGGGAAAAGCCAATCGAGGCGATAAAGAAAACCAGCGGAGTGACCACAGCCAGCGCCGCGATGGCGATCGGTCCCACCCATTGCCCCACCAACACGGTGTCGACAACAAGGTTTGAGGTCATGAACAGAATTCCCGCCGATGCCGGAATTGCCTGCCGCCGAAGTAACCTCCGGATGTCGCTGGTGCCCAGTCCAGCTTCCCGCGACTTCATTTAGGCGCGGTTTTTAGCCCAGTCGTTTATCCAGTTTGCCACGGTGGCGCACCAGTCATCGCGATCGTTCAGGCAAGGTATGGCCAGGAATTCTTCGCCGCCGTGCTCCTTGAATTGGTGGTTGGCTTCCATCGCGATCTCCTCCAGGGTTTCGAGGCAATCGGCAACGAAGGCTGGCGTGACCACGGCAAGTTTCTTGATTCCCTTTGACGGCATTTTATTGATTTCAACATCAGTGTACGGCTCAAGCCATTTGTCGCCAACAAGCCTTGATTGAAAGGTTTCGCTGTATTTTTCGGGCGGGATTCCCAAAAGTTCAACCACCTGCCGGGTGGTTTCAAAACACTGGTGCCGGTAACAAAACTCATGCGCCGGAGAAGGCGTCACGCAGCATTTGTTGTCAATTTTGCAGTGCGATTTAGTGATGTCGGTCTTCCGGATATGGCGCTCCGGAATTCCGTGGTAGGAAAAGAGCAGATGGTCATATTCAAAACCGGCCAGCTGCTCGCGGATGGAATCGGCAAGATTGCGAATGTAATCTGGTTTATTGTAGAAAGCCGGAACTGAGGTGAACTTCATGTGCGGGAAATGTTTCTTCCGAAGTTCCTCGGCCAAAACCAAAATGGTAACCGTCGAAGCCATGGCGTGCTGCGGGTAGAGCGGAAAGAGCAAAACATCGGTCACCCCCTGGCTGTGGAGTTCCTGCAATCCCTGCAGGATTGACGGTTTGCCGTAACGCATTGCCAAGGAAACCGGAACGTCTACTTGCGGTTTTACTTTTTCATGCATCCTGCGCGAAAGCACGATAAGCGGGGAACCTTCGTCCCACCAAATCTTTTTATAGGCCGCTCCGGACTTTTCAGGCCGCTTGCGCAGGATGATCCCGCGAACGATAAGCGCCCGCAGCAAAAAGGGCACATCAATTACAAAACGGTCCATCAAAAATTCGTCGAGGTAAGGCTTGACATCTTTGGGATCCGGACTTTCCGGCGAGCCGAGGTTGACGAGGAGTACTCCTTTCATTGGTTTTGGGTTCTGGGTTATGAGTTGTGGGTTTTGAGCAATGGGTGTTGGATGCAAATCAGCAAGATTCAGGTGCTGGTTGTAACCGACATCAGGTATTTCTTTGGCGTGGTGGCAAATTTTTTACGGAACGCGGCAATAAAGTGGCTCCCGGTAGAATAGCCAATGCGCAAACCAACTTCGTTCACGTTATAGGAGCCAGTGTCCAGGAGTTTGCGCGCGTATTCCATTTTGTAATCAAAGAGAAAACCGTAAACCGTATCGCCGTAAATCTGCTTAAAGCCCATTTTCAGTTTTTTAAGCGTGAGCCCTACCTGGTCAGCGAGTTCCTGCAGCCCGGGCGGTTCGGCCATATTGGCGATGATAATTTCCTTGGCCTTTCGAATTTTGATCACGTTTTCCTCATCAACCAGAAACGGGCAATGTTCCATATCGGGATCTTCGGATCGGTTAAAATAAAGGCTCAACAGTTCATATCCCTTGCCGCGGAAATACAATTGGCGGATGGAAGGGTTTAAATTGTAGTGAAACAATTGGCTCAGAACGATGGCCATCGAGGGGGAAATATTGTCTTCCTTGTAATACTTCTTGTCGCGGTTATCCTCGCTCAAAAAACTGATGTAACCGGCCTCGGAGGTGAACAATGCATGGAATTTGGTAATGGAAATAATTACCGAGATCACCCATGAATGGGGCGCCAGTTCCAGTTTGATGGGCAATTCCTTTTGCGGATTGTACAACAGAAGCGACTTTTCCTCACGAAGTTCCAGCGCATAGTTGCCCTGGTTGAAGATGAATTTGGCGCGGCCCTTAAGCCCAAAATGAAACTGGATCAGCCCGCTTTTCACATCATGTGTTACGGGATGCATTTCATCAGATTCATTCTCCAGCCGAAGCAGGGTGAAATCCTCTTCAATTTTTATTATCTCGGTTGAACCCATAGCGACATTTTTTTTGATTCGCAACTGCCGTCAAACACGGATTGTTATTTAGAATAACTCTAAATAGAACGGCCGCCACGGCTTGATATCATTGCAAAAATACTGGAATTGGCACAATCGGCACTGCTTGGTGATTGAAAATTCGCATAGCGTTATAATTTGTCCTTTGAGCGTTGTTTTTAAAAAATGGTTCATAATAAGTTTGCTGAACTTTTACTAGTGTATGGAACACCTAAATGCCGCGAAGCACAATTCTTTTTACGCCGTCGGGTTGAGCTACAAAAAAGCCGATGCCGCGACCAGGGGTAAATTTAGCCTTGATGCCGCTGCCAAAACGCGTCTGCTTCAGCAGGCCAAACGCGAGGGAATTGACAGCCTCATTGTTACATCAACATGTAACCGAACTGAAATATACGGATTTTCACAGCATCCCTACCAGCTGATCAAGTTAATGTGCGACAACAGTGAGGGAACTGTCGAAGATTTCCAGGAAGTATCCTACGTGCACAAAAACCAGGAGGCGGTAAACCATATGTTTCGCGTGGGGACAGGGCTTGACAGCCAGATTTTGGGTGATTTCGAAATCATCAGCCAAATCAAGAGCAGCTTTATTGAAAGCAAGAACCTGGGTTTGGCCAATGCTTTTTTGGAGCGTTTGGTGAACTGCGTGATCCAGGCCAGCAAAAAGATCAAAAATGAAACCGGCATTTCCAGCGGGGCGACTTCGGTGTCGTTTGCCTCGGTGCAGTACATCATGAAAAACGTGCCCGATATCAGCCAGAAAAACATACTGCTGTTTGGTACGGGCAAAATTGGCCGGAACACCTGTGAAAACCTGGTCAAGCACACCCGCAATGAGCACATCACGCTCATTAACCGCACCAAGGACAAGGCCGAGAAGATTGCCGGCAAATTCAACTTGCTCGTGCGCGATTACGCCGATCTGCATTTGGAAATCCAAAAAGCCGACGTGCTGATTGTGGCTACCGGGGCACTGAACCCAACGGTTGATGCCGCGATCCTCAATCTGAAAAAACCGCTGCTGATACTGGATCTTTCAATTCCCAAAAACGTTTCGGACAATGTTCGCAATGTAAAGGGCGTGACCCTGGTGCATCTGGATGCGCTTTCACAGATGACCGATGAAACGCTGGAAAACCGCAAAAAGCACATTCCTGCCGCCGAGGGAATCATTGAAGAAATCCGCACCGAGTTCATGACCTGGACGCAGGCGCGCAAATTTGCGCCAACCATTAATGCGCTCAAGGAAAAACTCAATCACATCAAGGTTTCCGAGCTCAATTTCCAACGCAAGAAGTTCTCAAATTTTGACGAACAGCAGGCCGAGGTCATCAGCGACCGCATTATCCAAAAAATCACCACGCATTTTGCCAACCACCTAAAAAAGGAGAATACCATGGTTGACGAAAGCATTGAGTGGATAGAGAAAATTTTTCAACTTGAAGCGCAAAACCCCGCCCGATAGGCAGGGGTTTATAGTATTATGCCAAAAACAATCCGGATAGGTACGCGTGACAGTGACCTTGCTCTATGGCAGGCGCGCACCGTACAAAACGCCCTGGCCGGGCTTGGTTACAAAACTGAGCTGGTTCCCATTAAATCGGCTGGCGATGTCATCCTTGACAAACCGCTTTACGAGTTTGGGATAACCGGCATTTTCACCAAAACCCTTGATGTGGCAATGATTGCCGGCCAAGTTGATATAGCAGTCCACTCCATGAAGGACGTGCCGACCACGTTGCCGCACGGTATTGTCCAGGCAGCGGTCCTTAGGCGCGAGAATCCCGTAGACATCCTGGTTCACAAAGGCCAGCTTGATTTTACCGGCCCGGCGACTGTGGCAACCGGAAGTCTGCGGCGCCAGGCACAATGGCTGCACCGCTACCCGCACCATCAAACCGTTGACCTGCGGGGCAACGTCAATACGCGGCTAAGCAAGCTCGCCCAAAGCGATTGGATAGGCGCCATCTTTGCCACAGCCGGGCTTGACCGATTGGGGATCAAACCGGAAAATCATCTGGTGCTGGACTGGATGTTATCGGCCCCGGCGCAGGGTGCGATGATGGTGGTGGCGATGGCAAACGACGATTTTTGCCGCGAGGCCACTGCCAAACTCAACCACTTCGAAACCGAAATTTGTACCTGGGTCGAACGGCAGTTCCTGCGAACGCTCGAAGGCGGCTGCACGGCTCCCATCGGTGCGCTGGCACGGCTTGAAGGCAACGAGATCCGTTTTGAGGGCGGATTGTTTTCGCTGGACGGACGCGAGAAAATCCACATCGAGAAGACTGCGCCCGCCACACATTACCGCGAGTTTGGCCAGGAATGCGCACGAGAGGCGTTGGCTGCAGGCGGGGAACAGATTATGAGATCCATTCGCGAAGGCCTTGGCCCAAAACAGGCGTGATGAAGTTGCGAGTGCTTTCCACCAAAAGGCTTAGGCCCAATCAAAAAAACTTCCTGCTCAATGCGGGTTTTGCTGTCGTGGAAGCCGATTTTATAAAAATCTGCAGGCTTGAACCGGACCTGGACAGGATTGGCCACTCGCTGATCTTTACCAGCGGCAATGCGGTACGAAGTTTTATTGAACATCCCGGACACATCGACCTATTGGAAAAAGAGTGTTTTTGTGTGGGCGAAAAAACCCGGGCGCTATTGGTATCCGCAGGCTTTACGGTTGTTGCTTCGGCGGGTACCGCAGCCGAATTACTGCCCAAAATCAAAGTCTATTCAAACCGGACATTTACTTTTTTTTCAGGTAATCTCAGGCTTGACACCCTGCCCGTCAGCCTTAAAATGGCAGGAATCAAATTCAATGAAATCCGGGCCTATATCACCAAGCCGTCGCCGATTGAGGTGGGTGGAAACTTTGACGCGATTTTGTTTTACAGTCCCTCGGGGGTCGATAGTTTTTTGTCTTCCAATAAAATTGGTAACGCCACATGCATTTGCATCGGGCATACTACCGCTGGCAGGCTAAAGAATTCAGGGGCCGAGGTAATCGTGGCCGCGAAACCGTCAATAGAGAATGTGATTATCCGTTGCATAAAGTGGTTCGCCGACCCCAACAACAAACAACAATAAACGTTTACAAACGAATATAAATGATTAAAAACGATCTTTTCCTTAAGGCCCTCAGGGGCGAAACCGTCCAGCGGCCACCCGTTTGGATGATGCGCCAGGCCGGCCGTTACTTGCCCGAATTCCGCGCGCTTCGTGACAAGTACGACTTTTTTACCCGATGCCAAACCCCCGAGCTGGCCGCCGAGATCACCGTTCAGCCCATCAGGATTGTAAAACCCGACGCGGCCATTTTGTTCTCGGACATCCTTGTGGTTCCACAGGCCATGGGAATCGAGGTGCTGATGAAGGAAAGCGTGGGCCCGTTCCTGCCCAATCCCATTCGCACCGCCGGCGATGTGGAAAAGGTTATCGTTCCCGAGATCGACGAAACCCTTGGCTATGTCATGGACGCGATCAAATTGACAAAGGAAATGCTCAATGACGAAGTTCCGCTAATTGGTTTTGCGGGTTCACCATGGACGATTTTCTGTTATGCCGTCGAGGGGAAAGGCTCGAAAAGTTTTGACACCGCAAAAGGTTTCTGCTTCTCGCAACCCGAGGCCGCGCACGCACTTTTGCAAAAAATAACCGATACGACCATCGCATACCT
>JAEZGB010000198.1 GCA_023437485.1 Bacteroidota bacterium | reverse complement strand
GAATTTAAGAGCTACAAGGTGGACAAGGGCGCCAAATACAGCATCGAGGACGTGACCAATTTCCCGATTGCGAACGCTGCGGTATCAGATGCGCGCAAATCGATTCGGAACGTCATTAACCTGGACACCAACATCCAGATCAAACTGGACTTCATCAATCCCGAAAGCGCCGAGAAATTCGTCGAGAAAGGCTGGGACGAAGAAAAGCAGATGTATTATTACCTGGTGTACTTCAACAAAGAAGAAAAGAATTGATTTTGTAAGTTTTTACTTTCTAAATTGTTATTGAAAGTGCAATTCACCGATTAAATTTGCCACTAATCGGTGATTGAGATATGTTTATGGTTATAATTCAAAAGGCCATGAAATCAATCACTTACAAAGAGCATTCTTTTAAGGGCAGGATTTTATGCGCACTCTTCGGCCATAAATTCCGCACCACCAAAATTGTTACTGATTACTTTAAAGAGTTTGAATGCAGCGTGTGTCACCTGCAGGTAACCAATGACGTAACCGGCAGGCATGTCTCGCTCACCCAGGAACACCGGGAGATCAACGAGACGCTGATAAGCCTTCACCAAAGAAGGCAATCGCACCTTTAAAATTTATCGGTAACATTTGTTTATATTCGTCGTCCTAACGCAACTTTAACACGACGAATTGGAAACCATCTTATCGATCAGGAACCTCCACAAGCGGTTTGGCCGCGTTCATGCCGTCAAGGGCGTATCGCTTGAAATCCACAAGGGAAATGTTTACGGGATACTCGGGCCAAACGGCAGCGGGAAATCAACCACGCTTGGCATCGTGCTAAACGTGGTAAACAAGACTTCAGGCGAATACGAATGGTTTGGCGGAAAAGTCGAAACGCATCAGGCCCTTAAAAAAGTTGGTGCCATCATCGAGAGGCCCAATTTTTACCCCTACATGACCGCCGAACAAAACCTCCGGTTGGTGTGTGACATCAAGGGGTCAAACTATGAAAAGGTAACCGAAAAACTCGAGGTCGTGGGTCTGATTGACCGAAAGGACAGCAAGTTCCGGACTTTTTCACTTGGGATGAAGCAGCGTCTTGCGATTGCTTCGGCGCTCCTGAACGATCCCGAAATCCTGATTCTCGACGAACCCACAAACGGGCTCGATCCGCAGGGCATCCACCAAATCCGCGACATCATCCGCAAAATTGCTTCACAGGGAACTACCATCCTTCTCGCCTCGCACCTTTTGGACGAGGTTGAAAAAGTTTGCTCGCACGTGCTGGTTTTGCGAAAGGGCGAAATTTTGTATTCAGGAACGGTTGAAGGCCTGACCGAGGGCGAGCAATTCCTGGAAGTTTGTGCCGATGATATGGCAGCGCTCCAAAATGCGCTTCGGGATTTCCCCGGCTTCCAGCGGACAGCTACCGAGAATGGAAAACTTTTGGTCTATCTGGAAGGACGCCCCGATGCCGCGGCGCTTAACCGGTTTTTGGCGTCGCGGAATATTTTCGCGAGCCACCTGGCCACACGCCGGAATACCCTTGAAGAACAATTCCTAGCCATCACCAACACCCAACAAGCCCAATGAAGCGCCTAATCTCGATTGAACTGCAAAAAATCTGGCGCAGCCGGGCCAGCCGAATCCTGACCTTTTCCTATTTCGTGCTGTTGTCGTTTATTGCGCTTATCGCCTCGATCAAGTTTGAATTTGGCGATTTCAAGCTCCATATTGCCGAGCAGGGAATTTTCAATTTCCCGTACATCTGGCACTTCAACACCTATATTGCCGCCATCCTAAAGCTCTTCCTGGCCATTGTGATAGTATCGATGAAGGCCAATGAATACAGTTACGGTACGCTCAAGCAAAACCTCATCGACGGGCTCAGCAAACGCGAATTTGTGCTTTCAAAATTCCTGACCGTGGTGCTTTTTGCCGCGGCGTCAACCGTTTTTGTTTTTGTGATGTCGCTTATCCTCGGGCTTTCGTTTTCATCGTACACCGAAGCCGGGATCATCTTCTCCGATTTGGAATACCTGCTCGCCTATTTTGTCAAGCTCACCGCATTTTTTTCGTTCTGTCTCTTTTTGGGAATCCTGGTAAAACGTTCGGCATTTGCCATTGGTTTTTTGCTGATCTGGAACATTTTTGAGGGTATCGTTTACGGGATTCTTGAATTCCAGATCTTTCCCAAGGCCGACCTCGCGACCAAGATCATGCAGTTTTTTCCGCTTTCGGCAATGTCCAACCTGATCCTGGAACCGTTTACGCGTTTATCGGCAATAAAAACATTGGAAACAGCTATTGGCGGTGAGATGACTCCCAAGGATTACAGTGTATCATGGAGCGCGATGCTGATCGCCACGTGCTGGGTTGTTATTTTTGTGTTAAGCGCCTATAAACTCCTTAAAAAGCGCGATTTGTAGTATCTTTGCCGATGCTATGAAAGTGATTCGCGTTGCGGTTTTTTGGTGCTTTTTGTTAATTCCCACATACCTGTTTCCCCAGTACATTCAGGTTGATGATTCCTATACCGCGCAACAACTCGTCAGCGATGTCCTGGTAAACAGCCCCTGTGCCAATGTGGCAAATGTTTCGGTTTCAGGCGATAATTTTTCCGGCGGCGCAAACAGTTACGGATATTTCACCGGTGGAGGCAATTTCCCATTTGCCGACGGTATCGTGCTTGCCACCTCAAGGGCCTCGCGTACGCAGGGGCCAAATTCAAACCTTATCGACGAGGGTTCTACGCTCTGGCTGGGCGATCAGGATCTCGAGCAGATGCTTGGCCTTGACCCGACCTACAATGCAACCGTGCTTGAATTTGACTTCACGCCCCTCACCAGCCAGATCAGTTTTGACTACATTTTTTCGTCAGAGGAATATCAGGGCACCGCGCCCTGCCGTTATTCTGATGCATTTGCGTTCCTGTTGAGGCCGGTCTCGGGAGGGCCGTGGCAAAATCTGGCCGTATTGCCCAACACCAACATCCCGGTCATGGTTACCTCGGTACGGCCACAAATTCCCGGGTCCAACGGCTGTGCGGCACAAAATCCGCAGTATTTTGGCGGATTCAACGGCTTTGAGCACCCCACTAACTTCAACGGCCAGACCGTGGTGCTTACCGCCAGGGCCAACGTAACGCCCGGGGTCACCTACCACATCAAGCTTGTGATTGCCGACGAGGAGAACATTCGGTATGATTCGGCTATCTTTTTGGCCGGCGGAAGTTTTGCCGTGGGAACCGACATTGGGCCGGACAGATTGATTTCAACGCAGAACCCGGTTTGCGAAGGCGAAACCGTCATCCTCGACGCCACCGAAGCCGGGACCAACACCTACAAATGGTTCAAGGATGGGGTTCAACTCCCCACCACGCAGCCCACCCTCACCGTTTCCGAGCCCGGTGTTTACTCGGTCGAGATTACTTTGGGAACAAACGGATGCATCGCCACCGGGCAGGCCGTAATAGAATATGTGCCGAACCCTGTTTTGAATTCACCACAAACCGTGGTTCAGTGCGATCCTGACGGCGATGGCAACGCAACCTTCAATCTGGTGCAGGCCGGCAATCAGCTTACCGGATCTGATCCGGGCCTTACCCTGCTTTACTTTACCTCGATGGCCGATGCGATGGCGCAAATCAATCCAATTGCAAACCCGACGGCATTTGTGGGAAGCGATGGCCAGCAGATTATCGTTCTCGCCTTTAATTTTTACGGATGCTATTCAGTGGGGATTGTCAATCTTGAGATTGCGGCCACTTCGGTTGCTGCCCCGGCGCCGGTTATAATTTGCGACCAGGACGGAACACCAGACGGATTTACCAGCGTGCAACTTGCGAATTTGGTTACTCCGGTTTTGCTGCAGGGCCTACCCGCCGGAATTTTGGTGCAATATCACGCCACGCTGTCAGACGCCGAACAATCGGTTAACGCGTTGCCGGCGGTTTATGACAACACTATCGCCAATCTGCAAACTATTTACGCAAGGCTGCTAAACGGTCCGGATTGCTACGGGATTGTTCCCGTAACGTTACAGGTCCGAACTTTTGGCTCAGGTTTTCAGGAGGAGACCGTCGTGCTGTGTCCCTCAGGGCCGGCCATCTTGCAGGCGCCCTCGGGCTATACCGGATATTTGTGGACAGGCGGCATTGCCGGGCAGGTATTGCAGGCCGGCCAGCCGGGGGTTTACCAGGTGACCTTTAGCGATACTTTCGGTTGCCAGGGCGTCAAGACTTTTACGGTGGTGGAATCCTCGCCGGCTGAATTTATGGGCGTTGAGATATCTGATTTCAATGGCGGATACAATTCCGTAACGATATTGGCCCAGGGAGCGGGCGAATACCTGTATTCCCTGGGGGGATCGAACTTTCAGCCATCGCCGGTTTTCAATAACCTGGCCGCCGGGGTTTATCAGGTTTTCATCTTGGACCGGAACGGCTGCGGAACAGCGGGGCCTTTTGAGGTAATTGTCCTGGACTACCCCAATTTCTTTACTCCGAACGGCGATGGGGCCAATGACCGATGGAGGATCCGCAATCTTGAAACGCAACCTTCGGCACGGATTGGCATCTTTGACCGGTATGGAAAACTGATCGTGGAGTTTGGGCCCACTTCCCCGGGATGGGACGGTACTTACAACGGCTGGCCCCTGCCCTCGGCCGACTATTGGTTTACCCTCACCCTGCAGGATGGGCGCACCGTTAAAAGCCATTTTGCGCTAAAGCGCTGATGATTTAATTTCCTACTTTTAGGCCATGAAAAAATGTTTGTTTTTCCTGCTGATCTTCTCGTGTGTCCAGGCAGTGGCACAATTTAGCAAGACCCACTATATTCCACCCCTGTCCTCATCCATCAACGTGATTCCGGAAGAACAATTCCTCTATATCTCAACGCCCAACGCCACGCCCGTAAATTTCAGGATCATCAATCTTGGCGGGGCGGTGATAAACGGCACTGTGTCACGTGATGTACCTTATGTGTACAACATCGGGCTTGGCGACAATACCCAGCTCAACGTGCGTCGCGCATTTGCCGGAACGGTCATGGCCAACAAGGGTTTTGTTGTGGAGGCCGATGACCTGATTTATGTGAGCGCGCGCGTGATTGCCGGAAACCAGAACCACGGCGGCGAGATCGTTACCAAGGGGCTCGCGGCGCTGGGGACCCAATTCCGGATTGGCGGGCTGCTAAACACCGCCAGCGTAAATTATGACACGGTTCATTACACTTTCATATCAGTTCTGGCGACCGAAAACAACACAACGGTGAGCTTTTCCGACATCAAGGAAGGAGCTGTTTTGATCAACAATGAATTTGCAGGAAACCTGCCACAACCGGTGGTGCTGAACAGCGGTGAGAGTTTTGTTCTGGCTGTTGAAGGGCCACATTCGTCGAACAAGGACGCGTTGATCGGATCGCTGGTTTCGTCTGACAAACCCATCGCGGTAAACTGTGGTTCCTTTGGCGGCACCAATGGCGAGATGAACAATATAGACCTGGGGTTTGACCAGATCGTTTCGGCCGAGCGCACCGGCAAAGATTACATTTTTATCAAGAGTACCGGTATGAACAATGTTGAGCGCATCCTCCTGGTGGCGCATGAGGACAATACCGAAATTTTCTTGGGGGCCAACACCACGCCAACTTTTACCATCGACGCGGGGGAATACGTCGCCACAGGCGGGGCAGCCTATGCTTCCAACGGCAATCTTTACGTACGGACCTCAAAAAATGTATTTGCCTATCAAAGCATCGGCGACAACGGGCGCCCCGATCAGGCCAATCAGGAAATGTTTTTTGTTCCGCCGCTGAGTTGCGAAACCCCGCGCATCATTGACAACATACCGGCGCTCAACATGATTGGAAACCGGGTATTTAACGGGCGGGTCACCCTGATCACCGAAACTGGTTCAACATTGAATTTTGTCATTAACGGGGATTCTTTTCCGCTTGCGGGGCTGCCTAACAACATAAGTGTAACCGGGCCAACACCAGTGACCGGAAACCCTGATTACGTCACTTATATCATTACCGGG
>JAEZGB010000170.1 GCA_023437485.1 Bacteroidota bacterium | reverse complement strand
CGATAGTGGTGGTCTTCCCAACGCCATTGACGCCCACAACCATGATCACGTGCGGACGGGTGCCTTGTGGAAGCGAAACTTCGGCGGCGTCACCCGAATCAATTTCAGATAGCAGGCCCGCGATTTCCTCGCGCAGGATCCTGTTGAGTTCGTCGGTGCCGAGATATTTGTCCTCGGCAACGCGCTTCTCGATGCGCTTGATGATCTTGAGGGTGGTTTCGACACCTACGTCAGAGGATACCAGAACTTCCTCCAGATTGTCGAGAACATCGTCATCAACGCGGGATTTGCCGGCGACGGCTTTTGTAAGTTTGGAAAAGAAGCTCTCCTTGGTTTTCTCAAGGCCCTTGTCCAGGGATTGCTTGGCTTCTTCGCTTATTTTTTTCTCAGATGAAAAAAGTTTCTTGAAAAACGACACGGGCGGTTATGGTTAGATAGTTGTAAATTGGCACATTTAAAGTTCGCAAGACAAAAATATAAAAAATAAAAAAGCCGCTCCGGTTATGAAGCAGCTCTTGTATAGCTTTGAGAAAATTATTTCTTTTTCAGGAACTCATCGGCCAGTTCAGGAGCCATGATGCTTTCCACGAATGTGTAAGCGCCTGTCTTTGGCGACTTTACCATTTTGATGACCTTTGACAGCCTCTTTGACGACGTTTGTAACGTTGCTACGGTTTTCTTTGCCATGACGTATTATTTAATTTCTTTGTGAACGGTTACTTTTTTCAACACAGGGTTGAATTTCTTGATCTCAAGCCTGTCCGGCGTGTTCTTTTTGTTTTTGGTCGTGATGTACCGTGAAGTTCCGGGCATACCGGTTCCTTTGTGCTCAGTACACTCTAAAATCACCTGGATTCTGTTGCCTTTCTTTGCCATTGCTATTTCTTATTCTAAAGAATTACTTGATGAAACCATCCTGCTGCGCCTTTTTCAGGACAGCCGCAATTCCGTTCTTGTTAATTGTCTTGATTGTCGAAGCCGCTACCCTTAGGGTAATCCACCTGTCTTCTTCGGCCAGGTAAAAACGCTTCTTGATCAAATTGACGGCGAATTTACGCTTGGTCTTGTTCATCGCGTGCGACACGTTATTTCCAACCATCGCCCTTTTACCCGTAAGGTCACAAACTCTTGACATTGCTGTATCTTTATTCGTTATTCAAAATCAGGGTGCAAAGAAAGCAAAAAAAATCCTGTGTGCAAAATAAATTATGCGCCTTTTTTCAAAATTTCGGCACGGAGCATTTCGAGGCTTTTATTTGCGGCGCGGATGATCACTTTTTCGCGTGGCTGCCCGAAGTTAAACGACTCAACAACAACACCTTGTGCCGATGCGACCGCAATGTAGACCATGCCAACGGGCTCGTTGGTGTCATCAGTGGTAGGCCCTGCGTTTCCGGTTATGCCGATACCGAAATCACTCTGGCAAATTTTCTTCGCCGCAGTTGCCATGGCCGAGGCAACCTCAGCGCTGACCACTGAAAATTCGGCAATCAACTTTTTATCGATGCCAAGCAAACCCGTCTTGAGCTCCTTGTTATAAGCCACGATTGATCCGCGAAAATAGCGCGACGCACCCGCTACCGATGAAATCATCTGCGCCACCGTGCCGCCCGTGCAGCTTTCGGCAGTTGAAACCGTAAGGCTTTTATCAGCGAGCATTTGCCCGACCGTTCGCTCAATTGTGCCGCCGTCGTCAAAACCGGTGATAATTTCAGGTATCAATTTAACAAGGGCCGCCACCTGCGTGTCCATTTCAATCTCGAGTGATTCTTTGTCCCTTCCACGCGCCGTCAACCGCAGCCTCACGCGTCCCGGACTTGGTAAATAGGCAAGTCTGATCGAGTCGGGCAGGGAGTCTTCCCAATCGGCGATTCTCTCGGCGATCAGACTTTCGCCCATGCCATAAGTCATGACGGTTTTATGGATAATGTGCGGGCGGTTGAATTCCTTGGTGAGTTTTGGGATGAGATGATTGTTGAGGATGCCTTTCATTTCATAGGGAACGCCAGGCATCGAAACGAAAGCGGTTTTGCCTTTTTGCATCCACATTCCCGGCGCGCTGCCAAATTCGTTGTGAAGGACCGTGCATCTGGAAGGCACGAGCGCCTGATCGCGGTTCATCGCCGAGAGCGGCCTGTTGAAAACACGCTCATACATTTTGGTGATATGTTGCAACACATTTTGGTCGACAACGAGCTCGTCGTCAAAATATTCGCAAAAGGTGTTTTTTGTAATATCGTCTTTTGTCGGCCCCAGACCACCTGTAATCAAAACGAGATCAACCTTATCCTGATATCTTGAAAAAGTCTGCAGTATGTGTTGCCGATCATCGGAAACCGACATCATCTCCTGAACCCGGATCCCAATGTCCTCCAATGCCTTGGCGATCACACCGGAGTTGGTGTCAATAACCTGGCCGATAAGGATTTCGTCGCCGATGGTTACGATAGCTGCAGTCATGGTGAAATTTTGAATGATGAATTTTGAATTTTGAATGACCTCCAAAGCAATTTATTCGGTCAAATTCAAAATTTAAAATTCAAAATTCTGAATTAGAGATTAAAATCCTTTTTAATCTCCTTCACGGCTTTCTCCACCTGCGATTCGATGCTGTCAAAAGTGTCCTTGATTTCCTTGCGTTTGCCTTCGCGTTTGGTCCAGGCCTCTACCTGAAGGATTTCCTCGTAGGCGACGGTCATGCCCAGAAGATCGAGCGTGGGCTTGATTTTGTGCGCGTAGGCGTAAGCAAGTTTGTGGTCCTTTGTTTTGATCCCGAGCTTGATCTGGGTCATGTCCTGCGGGACCTCGGTCACGAAAAGCGTGATGATTTGCATGACAAAGTCCGGATCATTGTCGGACAAAGCATATACTTTGGATAAGTTGTAATTCAATGCCATTACTTAATGTGTAATCTGAATAATTGGTTATGGTCAAGGTAGCCTTCCAGCACGTCACCGGCCTTTACCGATGCAACGCCTTCAGGTGTTCCCGTAAAAATGAGGTCTCCGGTCTTTAGCGTGAAATACTGCGAGACATGAGCAATGATCTCGTCGATTTTCCAGAGCATGTTCGAAGTATTCCCGGTTTGCACAACTTTTTTGCTGTTTGTGAGTTCAAAAGTAAGGTTTTCCAGTGAACTGAAATTTTTTTTCGACATAAAGCGCCCAATCACCGCCGAACCGTCAAAAGCCTTGGACTTCTCCCACGGCAGGCCCTTGTCCTTAAGCTTTTGCTGCACATCGCGCGCCGTGAAATCAATGCCTACGGTAATGTCATCGTAATATTTATGAGCGAATTTTGCGTCAATGTGTTTGCCCACCTTGTTTATCTTCACCACCAATTCAATCTCATGGTGGATGTCATTTGAAAATTCGGGAATGTAAAAGTCCTGTTCCGAAGGCAAGAGCGCCGTATCGGGTTTGAGGAAAATTACAGGCTCGTCAGGGCGCTCGTTTGCGAGTTCCTCAATGTGTTTGGCGTAATTGCGGCCGATGCAGATGATTTTCATATGAGCTGTCAGCTGTCAGCAATCAGCTTTCAGCTTGATTTGATTAATCGATTGACTTTTTGTGTCAGTTTGGAAATTACTTGATCATTACAATTTCAAATCTTCAAATTTTCAAATTTTCAAATTATCACCCCGCCTTCGTATTCAACTTCCTCAATTTGATTGCCGTCAAAACCTTCTTTGTATAAAGCGGAAAATCGGCGCCCTGGATCCAGCCGTAATAGCCCGGCTCCTGCTCCAAAACCTTGGCAACCTTGACGCCTTTGTGCTTCCCGAATGAAAAACACTCTTCACCGTCTTTGTCCAAAATGATGAAACCCGCAAAATCAACCGAGCGTTTGCGCGTGGTGAACTCGGCCAGGGATTTCATGTCGTTTTGAAGGTCGGGGTACCGCTGCAGTTGCGATTTCAGGATTTCGTAAGTGGCGTTGGTGTCTGCCTCGGCGCTGTGCGCATTCTCAAGCGACTGCCCGCAATAAAATTTGTAGGCCGCGGCCAATGTGCGCTCCTCCTTTTTGTGGAAAATGGTCTGCACGTCCACCGAAACACGGCTTTTCATGTCAAAGTCGTAATCGGCGCGCAATAATTCTTCGGCAAGAAGCGGAATGTCAAACCGATCGGAATTGAACCCGGCCAAATCGGCATCCTTGATCATGTTGTAAACCAAGGGAGCGATTTCCTTAAAAGTGGGCTCATTGGCCACCTTTTCATTGGTGATTCCGTGCACAGCGATGCATTCGGCAGGGATCATCATCTGCGGATTCACCAGCCATGTCCGGCTTTCCTTGTTGCCGTTGGGATAGACTTTCAGGATCGATATCTCGACGATGCGGTCCTTGCAAATGTCGGTTCCGGTGGTTTCAAGGTCAAAAAAGCAAATGGGGCGGTGCAGGTTCAGTTCCATGATAAGTGTTTGGGCAAAGATAGGTTCAATTAATAATTAATAGGTAATAATTAATAATGGAGTGCCTTGGCCAAAACATTTATGCACAGTTGCAAAAATGGCTGCTTTCATAATCCCATCCCTACCAGTCCCTCGAGTGGAAAATTATTAATTATTCATTATTAACTATTAATTATTCCCCTGCCATCCTGACGATCTTCGGATTAAATTCGGCGACAACATCTACCAAATCCTGTTGAGCCTGCATCACTTGCCGGATGTCTTTGTATGCCGAAGGCGCTTCGTCCCGGCCGCCGCCAATCAACGTGACCCCGTGGTCCGAAAGCATTTTCTGCATATCACTTCCACTAATCGATTTTACGGCCTGTGTGCGGCTCATACGCCTGCCCGCACCGTGCGACGCCGAATTGATGGACAATTGGTGGCCTTTTCCACGTACCAAAAAACCCGGCGCGGTCATACTTCCGGGAATGAAACCCAGCACGCCCTTTCCGGCAGGAGTCGCGCCTTTGCGGTGGACAATAGCTTCGCGACCGTTCACGATTTCCTTCCATGCAAAATTGTGGTGATTCTCGACCTTGGCAAGAAGGCTTGAGCCGATGGCTGCTCCGATCTTATCGTGAATGACCTCGTGGCAGGCCGATGCATAATCACCGGCCAGGTTCATCGCCATCCAATACTCCTGGCCCTGCGCCGAATCCAAACTGAGGTACGCGAGATTCGCCGCCTCTTTTGGGAGCGAAGTCATTTGTTTGGCGATTTTGGTGTAATGGCCCGCAATTGTCGCGCCGAGCCCGCGGGAACCGGAATGCGTCAACAGCGCGAGGTATTTTCCTGCAGAAATGCCCAACTCGTCATCATTGGCCTTAAATTCAATCTCGCCGAACTCCACAAAATGATTACCGCCGCCCGATGTTCCAAGTTGCTCCCACGCTTTGTCCTTTAACCGACCCAGCATCGGGATCATCCTGAATTCGGGTCGGGAAATGACCTCATGGTCCGAGCGGCTTTTGTGGTCGAACCCCTGCCCCGCGCCAAATTTGGTATTTGCCGCTAATATCTTTTTTAATCTGTCATGGCCAGTTTCCAGATAGTCTGCCGGCATGTCAAATATTGAAAGTGCCATCCGGCAACCGATATCCACGCCCACGCCGTACGGAATCACGGCATTTTCGACGGCCAGTACCCCGCCAATCGGAAGCCCGTAACCCTGGTGCGCATCGGGCATGAGCGCGCCCGCTAGAGTGACGGGTAGCCGCATCGCCAGGTCCATTTGCGCCTTGGCACCGTCCTCGATGAATTCCGCGCCGAAGGTTTGGTATTCCCCGCGCGAAACGAGAATCGATTCGGGGGCTGGCGCCTGAGGCTCGGTAAGGGCGACCGCAAGTGGTTTGAGCACGGGGTCGTCCAAAAATGATTCGGGGTAATGGCGCAACTTCCTAAAAATCCTGATGATTTCCTTTTTGGGCGTTCGTCGGATTTGTTCGGTGGCAATTTGCAGCGCCTGCCCCATCAACCGGCTTTCCTTAAACCCGATCGCAATCAAATCTTTTCCCCTTATCGTACTCATGGCGTGGTCTTTTCCTCAAGTTACGAAAAGATGAAAGACGGCTGCGCTGAAAGAAGAAAGATCGCTGCGCTGAAAGAGGAAAGACCGCTGCGCTGAAAGAAGAAAGATCGCTGTGCTGAAAGAGGAAAGACCGCTGCGCTGAAAGACCATTCTTAAGCTCATCTTTCTTCTTTCTTCTTTCTTCTTTCTTCTTTCTTCTTTCTTCTTTCCTCTTTCCTCTTTCCTCTTTCCTCTAAAAAAAAGCCCCTCGTTTCCGAAGGGCTCCTTGATTCGTTCGTTCGTCATTCGTCATTAGACATTCGACATCAAAAAGTTCTGTTCTCATCAAACGCCTCCATATACTCGGCCACGCGCTTGACAAAACTTCCGCCCAGGGCGCCGTCCACCACGCGGTGGTCGTAGGAGTGCGAAAGGAACATTTTCTTGCGGATGCCGATGAAGTCGCCCTCAGGGGTTTCCACGACTGCCGGAACCTTGCGGATCGCGCCGAGTGCCAGGATTCCTACCTGCGGCTGATTGATGATCGGCGTTCCAAAGACGCTGCCAAAGGTTCCCACGTTGGTTACGGTATAGGTTCCGCCCTGGGTATCGTCCGGCTTGAGTTTGCCGGCCTTGGCGCGGTTGCCCAAATC
Organism: Bacteroidota bacterium; assembly: GCA_023437485.1. Classification (GTDB taxonomy): domain Bacteria; phylum Bacteroidota; class Bacteroidia; order Flavobacteriales; family Flavobacteriaceae; genus Flavobacterium. Next base: position 8,031 of record JAEZGB010000170.1, on the reverse strand, counting down.
ATTGACGGCCTTGGCCATTCCCAAAAGGTTGAGCTGGTCGGCGTTTTTGATCACAGGCACGATGAGGTTTCCGTTTGGCAGTGCGGCAGCCATTCCCAGATTGATGTTTTTCTTCTTGATGATGTAATCGCCATCGACCGAGATGTTCATCATCGGGAAATCCTTGAGCGCACGCGCAACGATCTCCATGAATATCGGTGTAAAGGTCAATTTCTCGCCCTCGCGCTTTTCAAATGCCGATTTGTTCTTCTCGCGCCAGTCCCAAATGGCGGTCACGTCAACCTCAATAAAGGATTGTACGTGTGCCGAGGTCTGTACCGATTGCACCATGTACCCCGAGATGAGCTTGCGCATGCGGTCCATCTCCACGATCTCGTCCTGGCCATTGACCGAAGGCGGGATTTTAGTGGCGGGTTGTTGGCTGTCGGTTGTCGGCGGTACTTTGGGAGCAGGTGTAGCTACTGAAGGCTGACTGCTGACAGCTGACTGCTTTTCTGACGACTGAGGACTGACGACTGAGGACTCTGAAGGCTGATGGCTGACTGCTGATGGCTTTTCTGACGACGACCTCTTCTGAATGTACTCCAAAATATCATTCTTGGTCACCCGCCCTTCGGCTCCGGTGCCCTTGATCGACTCGAGTTCGGCCATGGAAATGTTTTCCTCGCGGGCGATGTTGCGCACCAGCGGCGAATAGAAACGGTCGCTGTTGTGGTAATCATCGCGCGTTGGTGGCGTTGCGGTAGCTGCGGGCTGTGCTACCGGTGCCGATGTGAATTCGCGCGCGGCCTCGAAGGTTTTCTCGACCTGGGCAACGGCTTCGGGCTGGGCGATGGCAGTGGTTTGTTCCGACGGTGCATCGACGGCCACTCCGCCCTCGACTTCAATGATCGCGATGGCCTGCCCGACTTTTACCACATCGTCCTTTTGGAACAACTTCTCGACAAGTTTGCCCGAAACCTCACTGGGAACCTCGCTGTCAACCTTGTCGGTCGCAATCTCGAGTACGGCCTCGTCAGCCTCGATGTGGTCGCCCACTTCCTTGAGCCAGTTGGTGATGGTTGCCTCGGCAACGCTTTCGCCCATTTTGGGCAATTTCAGTTCAAATCTTGCCATATTGTGAACCGCAAAACGGTTATTGGTTTTATGCTTGCGAAAATAATAATTTTTTCACGGCTCTAAGCGGGTTCGGCCGAAATTTAGACCAACAGCGTCAAAGTACGGTCACCTCGCCGCGATCCTGGCTTGAGTCGCTGCCAATTATGAAACCGGCATCGGGATAAGCTGCCCTGAAAACCACATTGGGCGCCCGCATCTGCTGCATCCTGGCGATCATATCGGCAAACCCGGTGCTCATCGGCTCGAAAACAAATGCCGAAGTTCCAGACGATGCCCTGGGGCCGGCCGTTTTTCCGGTAGCAGATGATATCCGCCGGGCCAATTCTTCCTTTTTTACTATATAATGTGCCACCTCAATTTTTTGTGTTGATTTAGACACGCGTGCCAGCATGAATGCGTACGAACCAACCTGCATAAACAGGTCAAAGGCCACCGATTTCCTGAAGTGCTTTTTGTAGAAGAACCCCATCGCCTCCCGGAACCGCTGCATATATTTGGCATCGCGCACCGTGCTTTCGCCCTTGTAATGGATGACGGTCTCGGCGCCGAAGTAGTGATTCTGCCGGCCGGTCTTGAGCATCATATAGGAAAGGTCGATGTCATCGGAATACATAAAACAATTCTCGTCAAACCCGCCGACCTCCAGGTAGTGCGCGCGTTTGGTCAGCATGAAGGCGCCCACCAGGATTTCAACCGGGCCCGATGAATCCGGGGCGAGATGTTGCGCGTAATATTTCCCGAAGAGTTTTGGAAATACCTTAAAAAGGCCAGAAACGCGGGTAAAAGCAACAAAAGGCGTGGGAACGCCGCGCTTTGATTCGGGCAGGAAGTTGCCGCGCCCGTCGATGAGTTTGACGCCCACGATTCCGGGGTTATTGAGTTTCTGATAATAGTCAAGTGTGTTTTTAAACGTGTTTTCGCCCACTACCGTATCGGGATTCAGGATGCAGATGAATTCTCCCCGCGCCGATGCCACTCCAATGTTATTTCCCTTGGGAAACCCCGAATTTTCCCGGTTTTCGATGAGGATTACTTCGGGAAACTCGGCCTTGACCATGGCGACGCTGTCATCGGGCGAGGCATTGTCCACCACGATGACCTCGGCATCCATTCCCTTCACCGCCTCACGCACACTGTAGAGGCATTGCTGCAAAAACCAGCGCACGTTGTAGTTGAGGATGATGACGGAAAGCTCCAAGAGGTTGGGTTTTGGGTTATGGGTTATGGGAAATTCGCTAATTCGCTAATTGGCTAATTCGCTAATTGCCCAATTGACTTGAAATTTTATAAAACACTACAGAATTCATGTAACAAACTCCTGGAGGGCAAATATAAATTTGTAAGACGAATCACCAAATCAAGTTAACTGCTAAAATCAAAATAAAATGGACTCAAATTACATCGTAAACAGACTTAAAGTGGCAAGGTACAAATATCCAACTGCCGAAGTTCTCAAGACGCGCCTCATTAACCTCGAACCAACCAAACGCTACCAAATCGTTTCAAATCTCAAGCACGAACTGTGCAAGGAATGCAATATTGACATCTATGAGCAACTGTTCACGCTGGTGCACAGGTTGCCGATGGCATCGTAGGAAATTATAAATTTTGAATTTTGACCCGAGGCGTCAGCCGAACTGAACGACCATAGGGAGTTAATTTTGAATGATGCCGAATAATAGGCTCTTTCGACTTTCGACTTTCGACTTTTACTTCGCTATCGCTCCGTACCGTTCGCCCTTCGGGCTCGGGTCGACTTTCGACTTTCGACCAAAAAAAAAGCGCCCCGAAAGGCGCTTTTTTATTGGATATCAATTGACCGCTTCGGTTTTGGAAGCGCTTCCTCGCGTTTTGGAAGGCTGATTTTCAGGATTCCGTTTTCATAGGACGCGCGGATTTCGTCTTCATTAACCGTTTCAGGAAGCGTGAAGGCGCGGCGGAAGGAACTGTATGAAAATTCCCTGCGGGTAAATCGGCCTTCTTCTGAATTATTTTCTGATTTTTGTTCAGATGAGATGGTTAGCACATTCTCATCAAGGTCAATATTGAAATCCTCCTTGCTCTTGCCGGGTGCCGACAATTCAACTTCATACGATGTATCGGTTTCCCTGATGTTTACCAATGGGATATTCAGGGTGTTGTTGTTTTGAACCCCGCCCATCCAATCGGGCCTGAAAAGCTCCTCCAGCAAGGATGGGAAGAGCGCTGCATTCTGGCTGTTTCTCTTGACTAAGTTCATGACTGTTAAATTTTTAGGTTAAACATTTTCGGCCCGCATAAAGCAAGCTGCGTACCAGTTGGATTTTGCGCGACATTCTGACATTTGGCGAGACAAATTGACATCGGGCAACTGAAAATTTTGCGCTTAGAAAGCCTATTTTTGCCGCATGAATTACCTATCGGTCGAAAATATTTCCAAATCCTACGGCGAACGCACGCTGTTCGAGAACATTTCCTTCGGGATCAACAAGGACCAAAAGGTCGCCTTCATTGCCAAGAATGGCACCGGCAAGACTACAATCCTGAACATCCTCAACGGAAAGGACGAGCCTGACACTGGCCAGGTCATCATGCGCAAGGACATCCGCATCGCGTTCCTCTCACAGGTTCCCGACCTGGATGACAACCTCACCATTGAAGAGAGCATCTTTGCGTCGGACAACGAAACGCTAAAGGTCATCCGCGAATATGAACATGCACTGCTCGATCCGGACGATCAGGATGCTTATCAAAAGGCTTTCGATCGTATGGACCAGCATCAGGCCTGGGATTTCGAATCGCAATTCAAGCAAATTTTGTCCCGATTGAAGCTTGACGACCTCACCTTGAAAGTGAAGGGGCTTTCAGGCGGACAAAAGAAACGCCTTGCGCTGGCGATGATCCTCATTAGCCGCCCGGACCTTTTGATCATGGACGAACCCACAAACCACTTGGATTTGGAGATGATCGAGTGGCTCGAGAATTACTTCGCCAAGGAATCCATCACCCTGTTTATGGTGACGCACGACAGGTATTTCCTGGAGCGCGTCTGCAACGAGATCATCGAACTTGAAAACGGCAAATTCTACCAATACAAAGGCAACTATTCCTACTACCTCGAAAAAAAGGAACAACGGATCGCTTCTGAGAATGCCAGCATTGACAAGGCGCGCAACGTTTTTGTCAAGGAACTCGAATGGATGCGCCGCCAGCCCAAGGCCCGGACCACCAAGAGCAAGTCGCGGCAGGATGATTTTTATGTCATCAAGGAAAAAGCCGAGAGCCGCCGCAAGGAAAACCAGGTGGAACTCGAGATCAATATGGAACGAATGGGTTCCAAGATCATCGAACTGCACAAGTTGCACAAGAAATTTGGCGATCGCGTAATTTTAAACGGGTTCTCCTACCCTTTCCAGCGGGGCGAACGCGTTGGGATCATTGGAAAAAATGGAACGGGCAAGACTACCTTCCTGAATATTTTAACCGGGACCCTGCAGCCCGACGCGGGAAAGGTGATTGTGGGCGAGACCATCAAGATCGGATATTACACACAATCGGGTATCCAGATCAAAACGGGCCAAAAAGTCATTGACGTGATCAAGGAATTTGGCGAGTACATCCCGCTGATGAAGGGCAAGACGATCTCGGCGGGGCAACTGCTCGAGCGCTTTTTATTTGACCGCAAAAAGCAGCATGATTATGTTGAAAAACTCAGCGGAGGCGAGCTCAAACGCCTTTACCTGTGCACGGTCCTGATCCAGAACCCGAATTTCCTGATTCTCGACGAACCTACCAACGACCTGGACATTGTCACGCTCAACGTGCTCGAGAATTTCCTTCTTGATTTTCCGGGCTGTTTGATCGTGGTCTCGCACGACCGCTACTTCATGGACAAGATCGTCGATCATTTGCTGGTGTTCCGCGGACAGGGCAAGATTGAGGACTTTCCGGGGAATTACAGCGACTTCAGGGCTTATGAAGATTCGGCGGTGCCGGAGAAAACAGATGTATCGGCCAAAACTAATTGGAAACAGCAAAAGACCTCATCAGGACTATCCTCGTCGGAACAAAAGGAATTTCAGAAACTCGAGCGCGAGATCAGGGAGCTCGAGGAAAAGAAGGCCGCAATTGAAAAGGCTTTCGCCGACGGCATTCCGGACAGCGAAATCGCCGCGAGGGCTGACGAACTCAAAAAAATCCTCGACACGCTTGAGATGCGGGAAATGCGCTGGTTTGAACTTGGCGAAAAGGCCGAAGGATGATGCACCAGGTGCTGGCATACTTGAAATTTCTGTGGCATTCCAAAAATGAATATGCCGTACACTCGCCTTTTGTCTATGAATTGCTGATGAAATGTGTGTATGACAAATCTACCTATCCCGATTATGCCCAACTTGAACGGTATCGGAAATCCCTGCTTGCCGATAAAACCGAAATCGCAATCGAAGATTTGGGCGCGGGATCCAGAATCCTGAAGAACCGCCAGCGAAAGGTGTGCGACATGGCTGCAAACGCGGGTTCGACGGCCTTCCGGTCAAAATTGTTGTTTCGATTGACGCAATACCTTCAACCCGAAAACTCATTGGAACTGGGCACCTCGTTGGGTATTGGAACACTTTCACTCGCTCTCGGCAATCCACAGGGCAGGGTGACGACCGTAGAAGGATCGGCGACGGCAGGCTATGCCCATAAAAAGCTGGGCGAAATCGTCAATAATACTAAAGTCATTCAATCAGATTTTGCCTCCTTTATTGAAAAACTACCATCGGAACAAAAATACGACCTGGTTTTTTTTGACGGACATCACGATCGCGACGCCACCTTGAGGTATTTTGAAGCCATGAAAAAGACCGTTCGGGAGGGAACGGCCTGGATTTTTGACGATATCCACTGGTCACCGGGCATGGAACAGGCGTGGCAAAAGATCTGCGATGATCCGGCGATAACCGTATCGATCGACACTTTCCAATGGGGAATAGTTTTTTTCCGCAGCGGACAGGTGAAAGAGCATTTTGTCTTGCGGACTTAATTGCTCCGAAGCGCCTTCATTAACTGCTCCTTGTTCATTTTTGAACGTCCTGCGATCCCCACTTTTTTCGCTTCGTCGTACAGATCCTGTTTGGAACGTTTCTCATAGGATTTGGCTTTGCCGCCCCGCTTTTCGGCGCCGGCGCTATTGGAAATCCGCGCCGACTTTTCCTTGCTGTAGCCTTTGTCTCTCAAGGCTTCGTACTGGTCCTTGTCCTTGACTTGCGGACCGGGTGATTTTCCTGGCATAACTTTAATTATTTTGAATTTTAATTTTTAAATTTTGAATTACCTTAATTAAGAGTATTTAGTTCGCTACTGGGTTGATCCGACATTTAAATTAGTCAATTAAAAATCTTCTATACTTAGAATTAACTATTTATTGTATCTCAAGTAGTTATCTTTATACTTTCCTCTTTCTTCTTTCATCTTTCTTGTTTCATCTTTCATCTTTCGACTTTCGACTTTCGACTATAAAAAAAAGCAGCCCCGTAGGACTGCCTCTTCACAAAAGTAAGATGAATCTTTGTGGGCTTAATTAGCCTCTTCCTTGGCGTTTTCGTTCTCCTTGGTCTTCGCGCCCATGCGGTCGATCTTGAATTTAGGGGCGAACTTGATCTTCAACTCGGCAATTTTGCGGTTGTCTTCAGATGAAAGACCTTCTTTTTCAACAGTGTTTTTACGAGCGTCAAGAGCCTCATACATTTGCTTGATCTCGTCAAAATCCTCACGTGAATAGTTGTCTTTGTTTTCCTGGTATGCGTTGTAAAAGTCATTATAAACGCGCAGAATGTTGTCTTTGTTTACCCAGTTAAAGTTCATGTCATTGCCAACACTGCCCATCGGGAACAGGGTTGCACTTAATGAACCTCCTTTGTTTTCAGCTTTTTCAGCATCCATGGCAGCCTGATAGCGCGTACGCATCTCTTCATATTTTGCCTTGCTGGCGTTCAGCCTTTCTTCGGCTTTGGTGCGGTCTTTCATATTGGCGAGTGCGGCCTCGGCATCAGTTGTGCGCTGCATGTATTCAGCTTCGATTGCTGACCAGTTGGCGCGAGCATCGGCTTCGGCAACATTTCCAAGTGAATCCACATATACAGTATAGGATTCCACTGTTTTCTCGGCACGGGTTTCTTCTTCACTTTTACAGCTCATAAGGCCAGTAGCAACGCAAAGGCCAAGCAATACAACTTTTGATTTCATAAGTAATTTAGTTTTTAAATTGATTTTGTTTTCTGACTAAAATTACGATTATGTATATTAATCCTACAAATTAACTTAAAATTTTAGCAGATATTTAATATATAGCCTAAATTATTAAAATTATATAATGCAATATTGAAATTATGTAACAACCGCATTTTATTTATTTGTATCCTTTATGGGAATAATGCTAATTTTAGCATCTAATTTTCGCTGATGGCTACACCACTGATCCAGATTCGCGACATCAAACGTGACTTCATTTTGGGTAATGAAACTGTTTATGTATTGAAGGGCATTGACCTCGACATTAATAAAGGGGAATACGTAGCCTTGATGGGACCGTCCGGTTCAGGTAAATCTACGCTGATGAACCTTTTGGGTTGCCTGGACACGCCCACGTCGGGTGAATATACATTGAACGGCAAGAAAGTAAGCGAAATGGATGACGACGAGCTGGCTGAAATCAGAAACAAGGAAATCGGTTTTGTTTTCCAAACCTTTAACCTTCTTCCCAGGACAACCGCCCTTGATAACGTGGCCCTGCCCATGATTTACGCCGGGTATTCCAAATCGGAAAGGATCACGCGCGCCAAGGAAGTGCTGACCCAGGTAAACCTTGCCGACCGAATGGACCACCAGCCCAACCAACTTTCGGGTGGACAAAGGCAACGGGTGGCCATTGCCCGCGCGCTGGTAAAC
>JAEZGB010000151.1 GCA_023437485.1 Bacteroidota bacterium | reverse complement strand
CGAAATCCAAAACATTTTCGGTAGCAAAGGCAGCTTCCGTTCGACATTCGTCGTGTAACATTCGACAGAAATTGCTGTCAGCCATCAGCCATCTGCTCGCGATAGGTAATCGTAAACATTTCCTTGGCCACAGCAGCTTCCGTTCGACATTTAGCTTCGCTCAGTTCGGCTTCGCCTCGTGTGACGTGCGACATTCGTCATTCTCAGCTTCTTTCGACTTTTGACTTTCGACTTTTGACTATTTCCTGCGCTCGCGGCAACGCCAGCTCTTAAAAACGGTATTTCATCGGGTTCTTTTGCAAGTTGACGGAATTTCTGAGGCTCGTGGGGGTTTGTGCATAATTTTATCCCGCAGTATCCCCGCTGCGCAATAAACCTAAGCCCATGCAAACAACTCTACGTTCGCTAAACAAATTTTTTATTCAAATACTTTTATTTTTAATCACCCTCACTGGCTTCCAGGGTTTTGCACAGGAAAACTGCGCCGGGACCGGAAGTTCTCAAGTGTTGTGTGGCGATCTTTCGCCCATTAATATAGCCGATCTGATCTCAGGCGAGGCCGCCGGCGGTTCATGGTGGATGACAGCCTACGGATGGGGTGGGTCCTTTGACGCCGAATCGGGAATTTTTACACCTGATTCCCAGACCCAGGGAATATTTATGTTCAGTTATTATTTTTCGGGTGATCCGGATTGTGGCGATGCATCTTCGACGGTGACCCTTACCTTTACTTCAGGTGATGCACTTGAACAGCGGGAAGGCTACTCGTGTCAGGGTGACAGCGCCACCTTCAACCTGAATGCTGAAATCGCATTGACCACTGCAGGTCAGCAGGGCGGTGGAACATGGATCAGGACATCAGGAACAGGTGGTATTTTTGATGCTTCGGCGGGCACATTTGAATGCACGCCCGAGGCCACATCCAGTACCTTTGTTTACAGCGCGGCTGGCGCCTGCGGGAGTTTTTCGTGCACATTTGACGTATACCGCGCACAACGGCCCGATCCCGGAGCTGGACAGGATGGTGAAATGACTTTATGTGAAGGTACTTCGGCCACAATCAATCTGCACGATATCATTACGGGCGAAGAAATCTACAACCCAACGTGGACCAGGATCTCGGGAACTGGGGGGGAACTGGATCCATTAACAGGAATCTTTATCGCAACGCCCGAAACCACAACCAGTGTTTTCCGTTATCGGATGGCCTCGGGAGCAGGAATGTGCGGGAACGATACCAGCTATGCCACCATAAATGTAAGTGCTTGCTCCACAATGGATGAGGCCTGCGGCGCCGATTATTGGAAGGCCAATGCATCTGAATGGTGTGCGGCATATTCGCCCAACACTCCTCTTTCGGCGGTTTTCAATGTTCCCCAGCCTTTGCGCTCCAGGACTTTGATGCAGGTCCTTAATCTAAAAGGCAACGGAGGGCCCAACAATCTCGCCAGGGAGGCCGTCACGGCATTGCTGAACATCTGCAGTGAGAACATTGATTACCCATTGCCGTACGGACATTCGTCACAGGAACTTATCGATTCGGTTAACGATGCTTTTGCCGCCAACGGAAATGCGGTAAATTCCCTGGGGACAACCCTTGCGGAGCTTAATCAGTCAGGCTGCCCGCTGGAACTGTCGCGAGGTGGAAACCAGGTTTTGGTGTCACCGAATCCGTTCAGCGACCGGCTCAATATTTCAATTGCCGAATATCAGGGCCGCGCCACCATTGAAATCTTCGATATCGTTGGCAGGCTTGTGAAAACGCATTTTGCCGAGATCACCGAACTTAACGCACCGGTTGAATTCGCCACCGGATTCACGCCTGCTATAGGTCAACTGTACTTTATCAAGATCAAGACTTCGCACGGGATTACAGTGATCAAATCGGTCGGGAAATAATCAGGCTGCAGGCTGGCAGGCACATTACTCCTAGTTCAACACGCCTATTATCCAATCCGTGCATTCAGGCAGTACTCGCAAACCTTGTTCATGATGCATGATTCGTGATCAGGATTGGACGGCCTGCAGATATCGCGGCCTAAAAATGAGGTGGCCATCCCGAGGTCTTTCCACATTTTCGCGGGAAAAATGTCCATAAGTTCACGTTCCATTAAATCGCCAATTTTGGCATGAGAAACGCCTATTCGGTCCATGACCCGTAAAACGTGCAGGTCCACCATGATGCCCTGGGCTTGCACGCCGGCCTCGCGCATAATCACATTTGCTGATTTGCGGCCGATGCCTTTCAATGCCACGAGTGCCTCCATATTTTTGGGGATCTTTGCATCGGTTTTTACAACCTGGGCGATCTCCAGTAACCACGAAATTTTTTTCAGGTGTCCGCGCACTTTTGAAAGATAGGGAAGAAGGTCCCCCTGAGTGGCTTTTGCCAGGGCCGGCATGTTAGGAAACGCCGCGAACAAATCGGGAGCCAGCGCATTGATTTTTGCATCCGAATCCTGGGCCGAAAGCACGACCATCACCAAAAGCTGATAAATATTTTTGTACTCGAGCGGATGTGTTTTGCCCTGGTAAATCTTGATCAATTTGGCAAAAGGCTTTTCCCAATGACCGGCGGTCATGGCTTGAAATCAATTGAAAGGCTGTTGACACAGTAGCGCTCGCCGGTTGGGGTTGGCCCGTCGTCAAACACGTGTCCCAGATGGCTTCCGCAGGTGGCGCACAGGATTTCAGTCCGTTGCATTCCGTGCGAATTGTCTTTTGCATATTCCACCTTTCCGGGAATCGATTTGTCAAATGACGGCCAGCCGCAGTGTGAATTGAACTTTGAATCGCTGGCAAAGAGGGGTTCGGCACATGCGCCGCACACATAAGTTCCCTTGTCAAAATGCAAATTGTATTGGCCGGAATGCGCGTACTCAGTTCCCTTTTCCCTGAGTATTCGGTATTTTTCAGGGCCTAACAGCCGCAACCATTCCTCTTCAGATTTTTCAATGGCGTACTTCATTTTTTTAGTTTGAATTTACAAAATTTATCGCAAGCCCGCGTGAGCGATGGCAGTGAAAAGCCCGCAGGCCCATGGCCGAGGACTTGCAACGGACAGCGCGGCCCGCGCACTGAAAAGTAATAATTGAGTTATCACATCCTGCGCGGGGCACGCCCAAATTATTTTTCAGCGACGAACTTCAATGAAACCGAGTTCATACAGTAACGCTGGCCGGTGGTTTGTTTGGGCCCGTCGTCAAATACATGCCCCAGGTGGCCGCCACAGGCGCTGCACAAAACCTCGGTGCGTTCCATGCCAAATGAAAGGTCGGCCTTGTAGGTGACCGCCCCCTTGATGGCCTGGTCAAATGATGGCCATCCGCAACCCGAAGCGTACTTGGTTTGCGATTCAAAAAGCTTTTGGTTACACGCTGCGCATGCGTAGTAGCCCTTTTCAAAATGGCTGTCATATTCGCCGGTAAAAGGCCGCTCGGTTCCTTTTTCCCGTAAAACGTGATATTGCTCAGGGGTGAGTTCTTTTTTCCATTGCGCATCGGTTTTGACCACCTGAAGGTTTGACTGCGCTGACGTGGGTTTTGACTGGCCGTTGCACGAGGCTGCCAAAATTGCGGTGAAAAGAAGCGCGGTTATCTTCATAGATTGTTTTTGATATGGGTTACGGTTTTAGTAACAACGTCCGTACTGCCCAAAATCTTGCGATGGCCAAGCCCGCGGGTCACCATCAGTTCGCCGTATTTGAGATGCGCGTGAATGTTCCTGGCGCAGGAAATGCTTACTTCGGCGTCGTTTTCGTCGTGGATTAGCAGGACTGGAATCTCCAGTGCCGATGCTGCTTTGTACGAAGAATAGCTGTCCATGGTTTGAGCGGACATTTTGTCAAACCGGGCGCGCATCATATCGGATATTTTTGGTTTGAGCTTTAAAAGTTGCACGAATTCGTCGGTGATGTCCTTGATGATGTCACCGCTGCCAATCACCACCAGACTTTTGACTTTCAGGCCCTGGCGGGCCGAATTCAGCAATGTCATCCCGCCAAGCGAATGTCCGATGGCCGCTTCAAACGGCCCGAATTTCCTTTCCATCTCCATCACCGAAGCAATGAACTCGGGCATAATGGTGGTTTTTCCAGGTGATTTTCCGTGAGCTGGCGCATCAAAACTAATGGTAGAGAAACCTTCCTTTTTAAGGGCTTCGGCGAATTTGACCAGTTGCGTTCCGCGGCCTGACCAGCCGTGCACCAGCAAAATCTTTGGGCCTGACCCATAGTGATAAATGTTTACGGCCTTGTTGATTTCCTTGATATGGAGAGTTTCCTGACGGGAATCGCGGTCCATGGACAGTTCCCGCCGCGGGGTCTTATGGCGGATGGGTGTAGTAAACAGCCGGGCCGCAAAACGCATCGCAAGGTGCGGGGAAATCATTTGCAAAAATTTAGCAAAGGCCAGGATTGGTTTGGGAATAGTTAAATTTCGATGTGGCTTTTTTGCCATGTGAACATTTTTGAACGCAAGTTACTTATTACCTAAATACATTTGAATACAAGCGCTCACCCTTTAGTGGGATTTTTGGCAGGTTTATTGAAATGGCGCAGGCGCCTGCGAATTATAAAACTTTTTTATTATTTGGTATAAACTGCGGGCAGCTCTATTTTGTATTTTTATACTTGTTAAAAATTAACGCGATGAAAAAACGAATTTTATTTCCGGCTACGTGCATGCTGTTTCTTGTGATTGCGTGTACCACCAAAAATCCCTTTACCGGGAAGAATAACCTGAACTTTGTTTCCAACGAACAGTTGTTTCCATCTGCCTTTGCTCAGTATGATCAATTCCTGAAAGAAAATAAGGTTATTACCGGAACCGCCGACGCCCGTGAAGTTGAAAAAGTGGGCAACAGGATCCGACAGGCCGCTGAAACCTATTTGGCGGCAAAAGGATATTCCGACTACCTTAAAGGTTATCAATGGGAATATAAACTAATTGACGACAAAGCCGTAAATGCATGGTGTATGCCCGGAGGAAAAATCGTGGTATATTCCGGACTGATGCCGGTTGCTCAAACCGAGGCAGGTCTGGCCACCGTAATGGGACATGAGGTTGCCCACGCCTTGGCAAATCACGGGGCGCAACGCATGAGCGCTTCACAATTGCAGCAACTTGGCGCTGTTGGGGTTGCACTTGCCACCGGTAGCCAAAGTGCCGAACGCCAGCAAATGTGGCAACAGTATTTTGGGATTGGATCGACGGTTGGGCTAATGTTGCCCTTTAGCCGAAACCATGAAAGCGAGGCTGATATGATCGGGCTGACGCTCATGGCCATTGCTGGATACAATCCTGACAATGCATTGACATTCTGGGACAGGATGTCGGCCAAGGCCGGAGGAGGAGCGCCACCCGAGATTTTGAGCACCCACCCGTCAGACAAAACACGGATGAACAATATTAAAAAATTGATTCCCAAGGCTAAAGAGGAGGCCCGTAAATTCGGCAAGACTTTTTAATCGAATAAAAAAACCATTATCTTCGAAGCTGTCCAAAAAAGGGCAGCTTCTTTTTTATGGAACATTCCAAAGGCAGTGCAAAACTGCTCAACGCCTGGGCTTTTTATGACTGGGCCAATTCAGTTTATCCTCTGGTGATTACCTCGGCGGTCTTTCCCATTTTTTACAAATCGCTGTTTACCGATGGCCACGAATATATAAAGGTGTTTGGCTTTACGGTCAAGGATACCGCGCTAATCAGTTTTGTTACCGCGGCGGCCTTTTTGGTAGTGGCGTTCATTTCGCCTTTGCTTTCAGGCATTGCCGATTATGTAGGCAACAAGAAAAATTTCATGCGTTTTTTTAACTATCTGGGCGCGCTCTCCTGCATTGGGCTTTTTTGGTTCGACACCGATAATATTTACCCTGGGCTGTTGTTCTATTTTTTGGGTCTGGTAGGGTTTTGGGGCAGCCTGGTATTTTACAATTCGTACTTGCCTGATATTGCCTTTCCCGAGCAGCAGGACCGAATAAGTGCCCGCGGATATTCACTCGGATACATTGGTAGCGTCATCCTGTTGGTCATTAATCTGGTTATGATCATGGGCGCCGAAGATGCTCAAAAGGTCCAGGCGATGCGTTATTCCTTTATTGGCGTGGGAATTTGGTGGATGCTTTTCAGTTTGTACACCTACCATTATCTGCCAAAGGGTAACCGAAATGGCGACAGGGTTACGCGGCAAGTTGTTTTTAACGGGTTTCTCGAACTGCGCAAGGTGTGGCAGATGCTTTCGCATAACAAGGCGCTTAAAAGGTACCTGGGCGGTTTTTTTGTTTACAGCATGGCGGTTCAGACCGTGATGTTGGTAGCCACCTATTTTGGCGAAGACCAAATCAATTGGGCGAGTAAAGCCGAAAGCACTACGGGCCTCATCATCTGCATCCTGCTTATCCAGCTCGTAGCGGTTCTGGGAGCATTTTTGACCTCACGTGCCTCGGGGCGTTTCGGGAACTTGCCGGTGCTGATAGCCATTAACAGCGTCTGGGCTATACTGTGCGCGGCAGCGTATTTTATATCTGAACCAATGGAATTCTACATCATGGCCGCTTTGGTTGGCCTGGTGATGGGCGGGATCCAGTCGCTCTCCCGGTCAACCTACTCAAAATTGCTTCCGCCCACACAGGATACGGCGTCTTTTTTTAGTTTTTATGACGTTTCGGAAAAAGTGGGCATCGTGATCGGGATGTTGGTTTACGGTATGATAGACCAACTAATGGGAAGTCCAAGGATGGCCATTGTGTTCCTTGCCGTGTTTTTTGTTGCGGGAGTTTTCTTGTTGCTCCGGGTTCCCGCGCATGGGGCATTGTTGCCTGCGCGCCGTCAATAATTTAGAGCTTTCCATTGCACTGCCCAATAATTATTTATATTTGGAAAAATTTTGTCCCGATGAAAAAATTGAAGTATTCAACCGCGGTCCTTTCGCTTTTCATGGTCTTTGCGATGGGATCGTGCTCGTCTGATAACGAACCGATCGATCCCAGCATCATCATCAATCCTGATACACCCGATGACGACCCACCGGGGGCTTCTACCGGCGACTACTGGCCTGCAGCGCTAAACAATGAATGGGTTTATGAATTGGACGGGGTAGAACAGGCACCCACCAAGATCATCTCGATCAATAATATCGGCGGAAATACCTACTATACTTTTGATTCGCAAACCGGAACTGGCCAGGTACTTACCGGAAGCGCAACCACGCGGCTCAGGAAAACCAATGCCACCTATTATATGCGTGTTGACGATATTACCGTCCCGCCGCAAAACGGAATGCCCGGATCTACCACCACCGGGGCCGAATACGTGATCCTGAAAGACAACCTTGACGTGGGCGGAAACTGGACCGATACCTATTCACAGACCACCACCTATACAGATCCGGCTATTCCGGCTATTACCATGAATACCACCAACAATGGGTTTATTGTTGAAAAAGGGATCAGTGTTACCGTAAATGGCGAAACATACAACAACGTAATCAAGACCAAGTTGGTGCAAAGCGTAACATTTGCGGGACAGACTACGGTGACCACCACTTACTACTGGTTTGCCAAAAATGTTGGCCCGATCAAAACCACAATGGAAGGAACCGGCGCCGTTTACAATCAGGACCTTGTGAGCTACACACTAAACTGAAAATCTTAATGATTTGCCAAAAACCTGAACCGACGTTCAGGTTTTTTTATGGCGCGAAATGCACGCCTGCTGGGATGTGCCGAAATATTGTGTAATACATCGATTTTTGACTTTAATCTGCAGGTGATGTTTTACATTTGTTATCCGATCCAGAATCGACTCCCAATTATGCCAAACATTATAGCCTTTGAAAACCTGTCTTTACAGGAATTCGATTCCGATGCCGAACTGATTCCGCTGCTGACTCCTGAGGATGAAGCTGAAATGAACAGTGAACAGCTCCCGGCATCGCTGCCTATTTTGCCACTCAGGAACACCGTATTGTTTCCCGGGGTGGTCATCCCGATTTCGGCCGGGCGTGACAAATCGATCAAACTCATCAACGACGCGCATGCCGGTGACAAAATCATTGGGGTAGTAGCGCAAAAAACCGAAGATGCCGAAGATCCGACCAAGAACGATATCCACAAAATAGGTACGGTAGCCCGAATTTTGAGGGTGTTAAAAATGCCCGACGGAAATATCACCGTGATCCTGCAGGGCAAAAAGCGCTTTGAGATCGATGCCGTAATTGCCGAGAAACCTTATTTGCGGGCCAATATAAAGGAAGTGGACGAAAAACGTCCCGGAAAACACGACACCGAATTTTTGGCCATCATTGATTCGATCAAGGAACTCGCAATCCAGATCATCAAGGAAAGCCCGAATATCCCGACCGAGGCCACCTTCGCGATCCGCAATATTGAGAGCCAGTCGTTTTTGATCAACTTCGTATCGTCAAACATGAATTTGACCGTTGCGGAAAAGCAGGGGTTGCTCTCCATGAACACGCTCAAGGAAAGGGCGCTGGAAACCCTTCGGTACATGAATGTCGAACTCCAGAAGCTGGAGCTCAAGAACGATATCCAAAGCAAGGTCCGTTTTGACCTTGACCAGCAACAGCGCGAATATTTCCTGCACCAGCAGATGAAGACCATTCAGGAAGAACTGGGCGGCGTCTCCCATGACGAGGAAATGGAGGAAATGCGCAAAAAGGCCGCGCTCAAGAAGTGGGATGAAAAGACCCGCAAACAGTTTGACAAGGAGCTGCTAAAGATGCAGCGAATGAACCCGCAGGCACCCGATTTTGGTATTCAGCGCAACTACCTTGAACTGCTTTTGGAGCTTCCCTGGGGCGAGTATTCCAAGGACAATTTTGATTTAAAACGCGCGCAGAAAATCCTTGACCGCGACCACTTTGGGCTTGAGGATGTAAAGAAGCGCATGATAGAATACCTCGCGGTACTCAAACTTCGCAATGACATGCGATCGCCCATCATATGCCTTACCGGGCCTCCGGGAGTGGGAAAGACTTCCATCGGCCGGTCGGTGGCAGAGGCGCTGGGGCGCGAATACGTCAGGATATCCTTGGGCGGTTTGCGCGATGAGGCCGAAATCCGCGGGCATCGTAAAACCTATATCGGCGCGATGCCGGGACGTATTATCCAAAGCCTTAAAAAAGCAGGCACCTCAAACCCAGTGTTTGTATTGGACGAGATTGACAAACTCTCCAGCAGCAACCAGGGCGATCCCTCATCGGCTTTGCTTGAAGTTCTTGATCCCGAGCAAAACGGCGATTTTTATGACAATTTCCTTGAGATGGGTTACGACCTGTCAAAAGTAATGTTTATTGCCACGTCCAACAATATGTCGGCGATCCAGCCCGCGCTTCGGGACAGGATGGAAGTGATCAAGATGTCGGGCTATACCATTGAGGAAAAAGTGGAGATCGCCCGCCAGCACTTGTTTCCCAAGCAACTCAAGGAGCACGGGATGACTACCAAACAACTCTCAATCTCCAAAAAACAGTTGGAGAAAATTGTTGAAGGGTACACCCGCGAAAGCGGAGTCCGTGGACTTGAATCCAAGCTTGCGCAACTTATCCGCAACGCGGCAAAATCCATCGCGATGGAGGAGGAGTACAACAAAAAAGTTACTGATCAGGATATTATAGATGCCCTTGGCGTGCCGCGTCTGGAGCGCGATAAATATGAAAGCAATGACGTGGCCGGAGTGGTCACCGGTCTTGCCTGGACTACAGTGGGCGGTGATATTTTGTTCATCGAATCATTGATTTCCAAAGGTAAAGGAGTAATGACCTTAACCGGGAATTTAGGTACGGTGATGAAGGAATCAGCCACGATTGCGCTGGAATACATCAAGGCGAACTATGACCTGCTGGGCGTTGATCCGGAAATTATCCCCAAACACAACATCCACATCCATATTCCCGAGGGTGCTACCCCTAAGGATGGCCCAAGCGCTGGAATTGCAATGCTCACTTCGCTTGTTTCCCTTTTGACCCAGCGAAAGGTCAAGAAGCACCTGGCCATGACCGGCGAGATTACGCTTCGTGGAAAAGTCCTGCCGGTTGGCGGGATCAAGGAAAAGATACTTGCGGCCAAGCGCGCAGGCATCACCGAGATCATTATGTGCAAGGAAAACCGCAAGGATATTGAGGAAATCAAGGCCGAATACCTTGAAGGCCTGACATTCCATTATGTCACTGAAATGAGCGAGGTGATCAAATACGCGCTGACCAATGAGAAGGTGAAGAATGCGAAGGTGTTGAGTTGATGAATGACGAATGACGAATGACGAATGACAAATGTCGAATGACAAATGTCGAATGTCGAATGACGAATGTCTAATGACAACTTGAGGCGAAGCCGAACTGTACGGAGGGCAAGCGGAGTAAATGACGATTTTGGTGGCTAGTGGCTGGTGGCTAGAGTAAAATGCACAATCCATCCGGGCAGACCGCAATCAAGCTGACGGCTGATAGCTGACAGCTGACAGCTTTGAAGTCTGACGACTGACGACTGACAACCTTTATGGTGGCTAGTAGTTGGTGGCTTCTGGCTAAGAGAAAGAACTACCGTTCATCCGGGCTGACCGCAATCAAGCTGACGGCTGATAGCTGACAGCTGATAGCTATAAAGTACTGAAGACTTCAGGTAACAACTTTTTGAAAACTGAAAGCTGATTGCTGACAGCTGACAGCTAAATTTTCTATCTTCGCACTCGGGTAATCATGCCATTATGCGTAAAAAATTATTATTGTGCGTTTTCCTGATTCCGCTTGCCTCGGTGGCGCAAATCGGCGGAAAGCATGTATACCAATTCCTTAACCTGGTCACATCACCGCGACAATCGGCACTTGGCGGTAAAAATATCACCATTTTTGACAACGACGTCAACAGCGGCCATTTTAATCCCGCTACCATCAACCCTGAAATGGACAACCATCTCGCGCTGAACTACGGCTCTTATTTTGGCGAGATTTCATACGGGACGGCCGCGTACGCCTATAATTATGACCGGCACCTGCAAACTTTTCATGCGGGGGTGAATTACATCAACTACGGAAATTTTGAAGGGCGCGACGAAAACGGCGAGGCCACTTCCGATTTTACGGGAAGTGAAATCGCGGTTTCGGTTGGTTATGCCTATCTGATCCCCGACACCGATATCCGGGTGGGTGCCAACCTGAAATTGATCACTTCAACCCTTGAAAGCTACAATTCCTTCGGTGGGGCGCTTGACATCGGCGCGATCTATGTCAAGGAAGAGAACGGGTTGAACATCGCGGTGTCCGTTCGCAATATCGGGACGCAATTTACCACCTACGCCGGCGCGAGGGAGAAGCTTCCGCTTGAAATCATCGCCGGAATCTCGCAACAACTTGAAAACGTCCCCATCCGCTGGCATCTCACACTTGAGAACCTCCAGCAATGGGACATCGCTTTTTCCAATCCCGCCCGTGCCGAAGGGACCATCGACGGCGGAACCAAGGAAGAAAAGGTTTCGGTGTTCAACAACGCGCTTCGGCACGTAATTCTTGGAGCCGAACTTTTCCCAACAAAGGGGTTCAACATCCGGCTGGGCTATAATTTTCGCCGCGGCGAAGAACTCCGGCTGGTGGAGCATCGCAATTTTTCAGGCGTATCGGCCGGGTTCGGGCTTAAAGTGGGCAAACTCAAATTCAATTATTCCTATTCACGATATACGTTGGCGGCCAATACTAGCTTATTTGGGCTAACCATCAACCTGCAATAATTTTGAAAAAGATCACCATTGCCATTGACGGATTTTCCTCAACGGGAAAAAGCACGCTTGCCAAGCAACTCGCCTCGCACCTGGGCTATGTTTATGTAGATACGGGCGCCATGTACCGGGCCGTCACGCTGTTTGCCATGCAGCACGGTTACATCAGCAATGAATTTTTTGACCGCGAAACCCTTATCCGCAGCCTGCCCTCGATCACCCTGGAATTTCGCTACAGCCCCGAGGCGGGATTTGGCGAAATGTATCTCAACGATGAACGGGTGGAAGACCTGATTCGTTCCCTTGATGTGTCATCAATGGTAAGCCGGGTGGCCGAGGTCTCTGAAGTGCGCCATAAATTGGTGGAGCAGCAAAAGCGGATGGGCAGGAGCAAAGGCATCGTAATGGACGGCCGTGACATTGGCACCGTGGTTTTCCCTGACGCCGAACTCAAGATTTACATGACCGCCGCCGCCGATGTGCGCGCGCGCCGAAGGTTTGAGGAGCTTACCTTCAAGGGTCAGATTGTCTCCTATGACGACGTCCTGAAAAATGTTCAGGAACGCGATTTTATTGATACGCACAGGGATGATTCGCCACTTTGCCGGGCACAGGACGCGGTAGAAATTGACAATTCGCACCTTACCAGGGAGCAACAGTTTGCCATTGTGGCCGGCCTGGCCGATGAGGCGATCCGGGTTGCGCAATTGAATTAAATAATTAGTTTTACGCCAAAAATATCTTATGGGCATCAAATTTCGGTTAACCGTTATGAGCTTCTTCCAGTTTTTTGTTTGGGGAGCCTGGCTGATCACCATCGCGACATACTTTTTCAATAGCCCGATGGCCGCCACCGACAATGCGGGAGCCAAGTTCGGGGCCATTTTTTCCACTTTGGCCCTTTCGTCGCTTTTCATGCCCGCCATCACCGGAATCATTGCCGATAAATGGATCGATGCCGAAAAACTCTATGGGGCGCTCCACATTCTTTACGGCCTGGTGCTGTTTTACGTCCCGCAGGTCACCGATGCCGATACGCTTTATTATGTGATTTTCGCCGCGATGATCTTTTACATGCCAACGATCTCGTTGTCCAACTCCATCGCCTATACCATTCTCAAACGCGAACAGTTTGACGTGGTCAAGGTATTCCCGCCCATCCGGGTGTGGGGAACCATCGGTTTTATCGCCGCAATGTGGATAACCAATATTTCGGGTTCAAAAGCCAATACCGATCAATTCCTTATCGCCGGGGTAGCCGCGATCGCACTCGGGATTTTTTCGTTTACCCTGCCAAAATGCCCGCCGCAAAAATCGATTGGGCGCGACGCCGGTTGGGTGGAACAGCTGGGATTGCAGGCTTTTAAGCTTTTTGGCAACTACAAGATCGCTTTGTTTTTTATTTTTTCGATGCTTTTGGGTGGAGCGCTGCAACTTACCAATATGTATGGCGATACCTTCCTTGACGATTTCAAGAACAATCCGCTTTATGGCCCTGAGTCGTTTGTGGTAAAGTACTCCACGATCATCATGTCCATCTCACAGATTTCCGAAACCTTGTTCATTCTTACCATCCCGTTCTTCCTCAAGCGCTTCGGGATCAAGAATGTGATGCTGTTTTCAATGATCGCGTGGGTATTGCGTTTTGGGCTGTTTGCCTACGGCGATCCGGGCGAAGGCCTCTGGATGATCATCGTCTCATGCATCGTTTACGGAATGGCGTTTGACTTTTTCAATATTTCAGG
>JAEZGB010000080.1 GCA_023437485.1 Bacteroidota bacterium | reverse complement strand
ACTCCGGATGCACAAAAATCTCGATCCCGTATAGGGTATCGCCTGAAGGATTGTGCGTGGAAAAAGTGTAATCGCCGGTGATCAGCGTATAGGTGTGGCGGTCGCCGAATTCGTCGTAATCCACAATGATCGAGAGCGCGCAGGCCACAACCTTGCCGTCAACCTCGATGCAAAGCTGGCCTTCGGGAAAAATCGAGAGCAATTTGTTAATGCTTCCCCGGCTCCAGACCTGGCCTCCTAAGGTATCGTAAGCCTCGCGCATCGATTCGCGAAGGTCGTAATAATCGTCGGCGGTGAGAGGGCGCGTGTTAATGTTCATCTTTTTTGCTTTAAGTTACAAAAGAAATCTGGAACGCCTTCGCCAATGAAAATCCAAACGTCGGAGTAATTTATTTGAAAATTGTACCGATGATGTTCCCGATTTCGATATAATCGTCGTGGTTTGATATGGACCTGCGCTCCAATTGTTCGCGTTCCAGGTCAGTGTAGGGATAGATCAGCATATAATTCACATCGGCAAACTTGCGCTGAAGCACGTCGGGAATAAATTGGGTATGCCTGGACTGTTCCATCACGCGGCTGTCCATCATTACGATCAGCCCCTCGTTGGTGCCAATTTGCGGTGCGTATTTTTCAATTTCGTTGCCGTGGCGCGCGGTAGTGATTGTGGCTTCAATGCTTGACTTTTTGATGATCCGCCTGAGGACCTCCACCGTTTCGGGGTAGGCGAAAATATCGGCTTGTGCCCCCGAGTTGCGAATGATATTCCAGATCCGAAGCAGCGCATGGAAAAATCCAGCCTGGTTTTCAGCCTGAGGTGGCAAAAATACGTGATGGATCTTGATGGTCGAAACAGGTTGGACCGCGTGGTATACCAATAGGTTGACCTGGTTGTTTTTGAGGTATCCGTTATAGATGTTGTAAATGAGCGATGGTGAAAAACCTTTTTGGTCCTTGATGCCGATGATCAGGTCAGTAATGTTTTTTTCACGGATCACGTTCTTGATCCCCTTGACCACATCGCTGTCATGCCGCACGATGGGATGAAGGGTAACATCGGCCGCCGCCGCACTGGTAACCGCTTCGTTCAGCACCTTATCGGCATTCCTGATTGACGACTCGCTCTTTTCGGCACTAATCACATTCACCGCATAAATCCGGTCGTGATTGTCTTTTTGTTTGATCAGCATGGATAGGTTCATCATACGCTCGACGGTTTCGGGATGATTGAGCGCCAGCAGGATGTTTTCGTCTTCGTATGATTTACCGGTTAGGGTGTCCTCATTCTCTGATTTTGCAATCTTTCTTGCGTTGGACATGGTAACAAACGACGACAGGGTACACGATACCAAAATCAGCAGAATACTTCCATTGAGCACGTGTTCATTGAGCAAACGCACGGGTTGGCCAAGTTCATTTTCACTCAGGATGATGTTGTACCCCACCATGACCGTGGCCAGCGTGGCTGCCGCCGAAGCCGAACTGAGCCCGAATATCAGCCCGCCTTCGGCATTTGAAAAAGCGAATGTTTTTTGGGTTGCAATCGCCGCGATATATTTCCCACCGATGGAGCAGACCATCATGACGGCGGCCACGGTGATGGTTTCCCAGCTTTTGAAAAACGCCGTAAAATCAATCAGCATCCCCACGCTTATCAGGAAAAAAGGAATGAATATCGCGTTGCCGACAAATTCAATACGGTTCATCAGTGACGAGGTATGCGGAATAAGCCGGTTGAGTGCCAATCCCGCCAGGAATGCGCCGATGATGGCCTCGACCCCTGCGATTTCGGCAAACAGGGAGGCCAGGTAAATCATGACCAGGACAAAAATGTACTGCGAGATCTTGTCGTCTACATTTTTAAAGAACCAACGTCCGATAACCGGGAACAACAAAAGCACTACCATGCCGAAGATCAGAATGGAAACTCCCATGGTGAGCCAGAAATCACGCCCGACGTTGCCCTGGGACATGCCCACCACGGCTGCCAGGGTAAGAAGTGCGAGTATGTCAGTGATCATGGTGCCGCCAACGGTAATATTGACCGAACGGTTTTTGGTGATCCCGAATTTTCCCAGAAGCGGATAGGCTATCAGGGTATGGGATGAGAAAAGGCTTGCAAACAAAAGCGAGGTCAGGAAATTGTACTTCAGCAGGTAAAAGGCCGAGGCATATCCCAGGATAAAGGGTAAGACAAAGGTGTAAATTCCAAATCCAAGGCTTTTCCATTTGTTTTTCTTGAAGTCGCCCATGTCAATTTCCAGCCCTGCCAGAAACATGATGTACAGCAGCCCTGTGGTACCCGTGACCACGATGTTGCTGTCGCGGCTGAGGATATTGAATCCGTGCGGGCCAATGACCGCACCGGCAATAATAAGCCCGATAAGGTGCGGAACCTTTATTTTGTTGAGCAGTAGCGGCGCAGCAAGGATGATAATTAGGAGAATCAGGAATTTGAGAACCGGATCTTCCAGCGGCAGGGCGGTGTTGATGGATAAAAGTAGCATAGCCTATTTTAGGTTTTCCTGCCTGGTGAGCGTAACATTGAATTTTGCCTGGCAGTCGCCGATGTTCACCACCCTGGTGCCGCGCAGTCTTTCCTTTGATATTTCCGTGATGTTCACCTTCATTTCAACGCGTTTTGGCGCAGTGGAGTCGCTTGTGAACGCAAGGTGGATCTGGTCCTGAGTGAATTGCCCGGTGTAGATCCTGACAAGTTTGTTTCGATCGCGGATGTTGACCTGCATGCGTGCCGAGTCGCGTACGAATTCCCAAAGATCGCTGCGCGTGTCGCCAATGACATAATCGCTGCAACTGGATTCGGTGCAGACGATTTTGCTGGTCCATTGGCCATTTACGAATGAAGGCCAGAATTCCGGTTTGGCGATTGAGTCCAACTTTTGCAGGCTGTCCCGCATCTGGACCAGCGCCTGGTATTCGGCTTCCCGGGCCTTTAATTGACGCTCCTTTTCCTGTAATTGAAGCTCGCGTTGCTCAAGAGCTTTTTGTTTGGATGAATCTTGACAGGAGTAAAGTAAAATAATAGTCAGGATAGGAAATAGATAGCGGGCCATATTGTTTATTTTGGATGATATACCGCAAGGGTAAAAATGTGAAACCCCAATTTACGCATTTTAGTCCAGCCGTGAAAACAAGCAGCCGGCCAATGTTCAAATCCCGACGAACCCATTAACGCTCCCGATTGATTTTCAGGAAATTCGACATTGCGTCATAACCGTTATTACATTAAAAAAGCCCGTTTACACGGGCTTTTCAAGTAAGTAGTAAGGTTACAAAAACGTTATTTTACTTTGTTCAGGATGGCTTTGAAAGCCTCGGGGTGGTTCATGGCCAAATCGGCGAGTACCTTACGGTTAAGCTCGATTCCGGCACCTTTCACTTTCCCCATGAACTGCGAGTATGACATTCCTTCCAGACGGGCTCCGGCGTTGATACGCTGGATCCACAGTGCGCGGAAGTTCCTCTTGTTTTGCTTGCGGTCGCGGTAGGCGTAAAGCATGGCTTTCTCCACTGCGTTTTTCGCAACTGTCCAAACGTTTTTGCGACGACCAAAGAAACCTTTGGCCTGCTTCATAATCTTTTTTCTGCGTGCCCTTTTGGCAACTGAATTTACTGATCTAGGCATAATTTAAATGTGTTTTGTAACAGGCGCCCGTTAGGGACTTAAAGCACTGGTACAGGGTTATTAATTGTTTAACCGAGGAGCGGCATTGTCGAATGTCTAATGTCGAATGTCTAACGAGGGTTTCAAAGAAGCTACCGTTCGACGTTGGACATTTGTCATTCGTCATTAAATAATCCTCAACTGCTCCTTCACGCTCTTCATGTCACTCTGGTGAACAAGCGCCGAATGTGTAAGCGCGAGCTTACGTTTTTTTGACTTCTTGGTCAGGATGTGGCTTTTAAAAGCGTGCTTCCTTTTAATCTTACCAGAGCCCGTCACTTTAAAGCGTTTCTTGGCGCTGGATTTGGTTTTCATTTTAGGCATTTTTCCTAAGGGTGTTTATTTACTACTTACTATCTTTTGTCATAAGGTCTTAAGGTCGTAAAGTCTTAAGGGCTGTTATGCCTTACGACTTTATGACTTTACGACTTTCGACTTATTTCTTTTTCTTCGGCGCAATGAACATAATCATCCGCTTTCCTTCCAATACGGGCAGTGCTTCCACTTTTCCGTGTTCCTCGAGGTCCTGGGCAAGGCGCAAAAGCAAAATCTGGCCCTGTTCCTTGTAAATGATCGAGCGGCCCTTGAAGAATACAAAGGCCTTCAACTTCGATCCTTCCTTGAGGAATTTCTCGGCGTTCTTCTTCTTGAATTCGTAGTCATGCTCGTCGGTCTGCGGGCCAAAACGGATCTCCTTGATGGTGACCTGTGTTGATTTTGCCTTGAGCACCTTTTCGCGCTTCTTTTGCTCGTACACGAACTTCTTGTAGTCCATGATCTTGCATACCGGCGGATCGGCGTTCGGGGAGATTTCCACAAGGTCGAGTTCCTGCTGGTCGGCCATTTTCATGGCTTCGACGGTCTTGTAAACGCCGGGCTCAACGTTTTCGCCCACAAGGCGGACCTCCGGAGTGTTGCGGATGTGCTGGTTAATCCTGTGCGCGTCCTTTTTTTCTACCCGGGGCTGGTATCTGTTATTCCTGATTGCTATGACTAAAAATGTTTAAGTTAAACTTTGAACTAAATGTTGAACGTCTTTAATGTCTTTCCAATTTCATCGTTGACAAGAGCCACAAAATCCTCCACCTTCATTGAAGCATTGCCTCGTCCTTCCTGGCCGTGTCTTCTCACTGAAATGGTCCCGTTTGATTCCTCTTCCTCGCCCACAATGAGCATGAAGGGGTATTTCCTGGTTTCGGCGTCCCTGATTTTCCGCCCGATGGTCTCGTTGCGGTTGTCAATTAGGGCGCGAATTTCGCTATTTTCCAGCAATTCTAAAACTTTTTTCGCATAATTTTCATATTTCTCGCTCAAAGACAGGATGATAGCCTGTTCGGGCATCAGCCAAAGCGGGAAATTTCCGCCTGTATGTTCCAGAAGGATAGCGATGAAGCGTTCCATCGAGCCAAACGGCGCACGGTGAATCATCACCGGCGTGTGCATTTTGTCATCGGCACCTTTATAAGTAAGTCCGAAACGTTCCGGTAAATTATAATCTACCTGGATGGTTCCGAGTTGCCACTGCCGGCCAAGCGCGTCTTTAACCATGAAGTCGAGCTTTGGCCCGTAGAAGGCTGCCTCGCCATATTCGACAACGGTGTTGAGGCCCTTGTCGCGCGCGGCATTGATGATGGCGTTCTCGGCTTTCTCCCAATTGTCGTCCGAACCGATGTATTTATCCCGGTTTTCCTGATCCCGAAGCGATATCTGCGCCGTGAAATTGTCGAAACCAAGCGAACTGAAAACGTACATTACCAGATCAATCACGACTTTGAATTCGGTATCGAGCTGGTCCGGCGTGCAAAAGATGTGTGCGTCGTCCTGAGTAAATCCGCGAACGCGCGTCAAACCGTGCAGTTCACCCGATTGCTCGTAGCGGTACACGGTCCCGAAT